>JAQXVU010000001.1 GCA_029225085.1 Eggerthellales bacterium
GAGAAGTCCCTGCTCAGGCTGGCGGGTGCTGTGATGTGCGACCAGGACGAGGCCTGGTCGGAGGCCAGGTACTTCTCCGCAGCCAAGATGGCGGAGCTGCACGAAGGGCAAAGGCCCGGGCCAGCGGAGCCGCCATCGGCAGAGCGGCGGGAGCAGGTTCTCGCCTTCGCGCGCCAGGCCATCGAGGCGAGCCTCGCGCTTGCCGACAGGATGGAGGCCGCGTAGAATAGGCGCCGATTCCAGGTTCCGGGCAGGTCCGCATCGTTCGACCGAGACGCCCTTACACCAACTTTCTCGACACTACCTCGATTATCGGGTTATGAAGGTTATTGCCCGAACGGAAGCCCATCAAACGGGGCTCTCAGGAAAACTGCCCGCATCGGTCTTTGCGCAAATGAAGGGGTCGAGACATCTGCCTCGACCCCTCACATCAATGCTGTTCTTTCAATCTACTTGGTCTTGACCGTCTTCACGCTTGACCAGCTACCGTAGAAGGTCTTGCCCGCCACGGTCTTGTAGGCCTGGACCTTCACGTAGTACTTCGTCTTCGCCTTCAGCTTCGTCACCTTCTTGGAGGTCGCGGAGCTGCCCTTCACCGTGTAGGTCTTCTTCCCCTTCGTGAACTTGGAGTTGGTGGCGATCGTCACCTTGTAGCCGGTGACGCCCGACACCTTCTTCCATTTTGCTTTCAGTGCCTTACTGTAGGAGGTCGGCGTGTAGTTCGTGGGTTTAGCGATCGATGGCGCAACGATCTTGAAGGACTTCGTGACGGTTCCCGAATAGTTGCCCTTGAAAGTCACCTTGGCAGTTGCGGTGCCAACGTACTTGTTGCTGGAGTAAGACACGGTGTAGTTGCCGCTGCCGATAACGGCGCCGCTGCCGTCCTTTACCGTGACGGCTGGCGCCTTTTCTTTGCCGTCGAAGGTGTAGCTGGAAGTCTTGAGAGACACGCTGCCGATCCCGGGGATTACCGTCGTGCTCGAGACGTCGCCACAACGAGAGCAGACGGTCTCAATCTTACCGTCCCCGGCCATGGTGGCTGGCATCAATAACTGCTCGTAGTCATGCCCTATCGCTTCGATATATCGAGTATCGATATGGCTGGGATCGTTGCTGCAGACGCGCTGCTCGAGACCCGCCTCGGTGCAGGTGGGCTCAGATGTTACGGTCCACTCGCTCCAGCTGTGGCCGATAGCGGAATCCGTAACGGTCTCACGGCTAAGCTCGGTCCCGCAATCTAGACAATACGTCACCTCATCGTGCGAGCCATCAATTTCGCAGGTCGAAGCCACGGCGTTCTCAATGACGGGCTCTGTCGCAACATGGTCGAGCATCGATCCTTCATCAACCACGGTATCGGTAGCGTCGCAGCGCGTGCACTTCGCGGTCTTGGTGCCGTCCGAGGTGCAGGTGGCGTTGTCATCGCTAACGTAGTCGATGAACTCATGGCCCAGTGACGACCCTTCATCGGTTACGGTATCAGCGACACCGCAGCGCGTGCAAGAAGCTGTCTTGGTTCCATCAGTAGTGCATGTGGCGTTACCGTCGGATATATAGTCGATGAACTCATGGCCGATTGCGGGGTCAACCATATGCTCGCGGGAGAGCTCGGCTCCGCAGTCAGAACAGTAGCGAACCAAATCGTGCGAACCCGAAGTCATACAAGTTGGTGCAAGTTGATTCTCAACTATAGGCTCGCTAGTAGAGTGACCCTTTGCCGAAATAGCATATTCCTGGACAGCGCCGCACACCGTGCACGCATAGATTCCTGTGCCGGGATTAGTGCAGGTAGGATTGGAAATTACGATACCATCATCCCATGCATGGCCATCCTCGCATGTCGTCAGAACAATCCTGTTGTCCGCAGCCCAATCATGCGACGAAAGCGCCGTATTCGAGCTATCGTATGCGATGCCCTTCGGCTCTGAAACGTAGAAGCATTTAGTCGTCTGAGTGCCATCTGGAATGGTAAAACCAGCTGGAACGCGGGTCAGAGACAAGCAATTCAAAAACATCTGTCGCATGTCTTCATTTTTCGAAAAGTCCCACCCGATCATAGAGGCTTCGACTAATGATGAGCAGTCGGCGAACATCATTGATGTGTTCTTTAGAACAGGCGTATTCCACCCGTTAAGGTTTGCCGAAACGAGATTACAACAACCTTCGAACATGCCCATCAAATCCTCAGCCGATGAGACATCCAACCCGCGTAAGTCCACCTTGACAAGATTGGCATACCCCTCGAAAGCGTGTGCGAGCGTGGTTCCAGACGCGACATCGCCATCTATTTCTACTGAAGTCACGATGTCACACCGTGAATACCAAGGAGCATCTGTGGCAATTGATATATCTCCCAGCGCTCCCGACGCTTCACCCGGTAAAGCGCCTATTGTCAAACAGCCATCATCGATAGTCCATTGAGAGAATCCGAAGCGCTCCCAACCTTCCTGCGCATTTGGCGTGAGCACGCGATTGTCAGATGCCCAGTCGTAATCAATGAGAGACTTATCAGTTCCCGTATAGCGCATTTCGGTGGGCGAATCGACACGGAATAAATTGTCAACGCCTGCGTCATCTGGAATCGAGAATCCATTGGGTATCTCCGTGAGCTTCGAGCAGCCCTCAAACATGCTTGAAGCGTTTTGGATATGTGACATATCGAGACCAGACAGGTCCGCGCTTGTCAGGTTGTCGCAATAGGCAAAAAGGAACGATGAATCGGAACCCGCCTCAACGGGACCGATGACTTTAATCGATGTGATTTGCGAGGAGCAGTAGAGCCAAGGCGCGACGGCAATGTCTCCTGTGCTGTCCATCATGCCGCGTTCCAAATTCCCAGCTGGCTGGATAATGAGCTCCCCATTATCCACTTTCCATTCCGATGTGAGCCAGGCATTCCAGGTGCTATCAGTCGGTTCAGCATTCTTTACCTGAACGGTTCCCTTCGGAAGGCCCTTGCCAACCGAGCAAATCCTCGCCATCTCCTTATTATTTCTCACATAAATGATCTGGATGCTATTAAGGCCATCGAACATGTACGTCATGACTCCCGCTTTGTCCGTGTCAAAGCTGGAGATATCCAGGGATTGCAAGGCATCGCAGTTGGCGAACATCCCCCACATATTCGTAACGTTCTTAGTGTCAAAGCTCGTCAATTCCAATGAGGCAAGCGTCGAACAGCCATTGAACATGGATTCCATGTTAGTAGTACTTGAGGTGTCCATGCCGCCAAGATTGATATCAACAAGCCCTTCGCAATTGCAGAACATGCTAGACATGTCCTGCACACTCGAAGTGTCAAGGGGCGACAAGTCAATCCGCTCTAAGCTGTAGCACTGCGTGAACATGCCTGCCATGCTTGTGACGCTCGAGGTATTCAGGCCTTCGAGATTAATCGAAGACAACGCTCGGCAATTGAGAAACATGTCGCTCATGTTAACGACGCTTGATGTATCGAGATCGGCGAAATTGAGGTTGACAAGATTACGGCACTCGCTGAACATGCCTTCCATGTTCGTGACGCTTGAAGTGTCGAGTCCGCTCAAGTCGATGGATGTAAGATTGCTATGGAGACTAAACATGTACGCGCAGGTACCGGTGCTCACGCCTGGAGCGAACACAGCGGAAGTGATCTTGCTAGCGTATTTGAACCACGGGGCGCCGTTTGCCGGTATCCAACTAGCAAGTTTTCCGGAGATGCCGTCGGTAGGCTGCACTATAAGTTTTCCGTTCGCATCAATGGCCCAAGTGCATGTACCAGATTTCCCTGAATATAGAATCTCCGTCTCGGTGCCATCCCCAACATCACCTGCGTCAGCCAGAAGAGAAGCTGAGGATTCGCCACCAGAAGGATCGTCCCCCTCAAGGCCGCTTCCCAAGGCCTCATCGTCCTCGTCATCAGAGTCAAGCGCCCCATCTGCAAGGTCAGCCATTTCATCCGCAGACTCAACCGTCTCATTCGTGGAAGTGGCGACATCAGCATAATCGTCCGCCCATGCGAATGTGGGCATCAAGCCAATTACCAGCGTAACGGACAAAGCAATGCAAAGGATTCTGTTGGGAGTAGTTCCCTTTGTGAAGATGCTGCTGCTCATGGCTTCCCTTCCGAACGCACGACTGCAGTTATTCCAATGATAACCTTGTCCGCACCATATTCATGGTTCATGCCATTTCAGCTTTGAGTTTTGTCGTATTCGCTTTGTATTATGGCGTATCGCATCGCCGGAATGATTATCGCTCTCCGTTTGATTTCGATGAGTATTATGCACCTCGAAAACGCCAAGTACCATCCGCACAATAGCAGAGCAAAAGAAGGGGTCAGGAGTTTATTCCCGAGCCCCAAGCATCACGAACCTCCGCGCGCAGCTATCGCCTGCGCGAGCTGCTCTTCTGGGCTATCCGCCTCGGAGAACTCCAGGCAGATGCCTTCGATCTGATGCTCGGAACCACTGAAAAGGCACGACCGGGAATTCGAGAGGTCCGGCAGCCGCTTGCAGAAGCAGCAACGATCCATTTGAATCACATCGCCTCCATTGAAATAAGCCATGGTTCCTGGGTGGTTCAGCCGCGAGCTCGCCCCCTTTTCGCCGCCCACATACGCCATCAACTCCTCAAGGGAATCCCGGCTGTAGCAGCCGGTCTTCCAGAGCACGGGAAGGGCGCGCCTGGCGGCCGTGGCATAGGGCTCCATGCGGAGGTCCGATATGTAGTCGCATCCGACGATAGCCCTGACGTCCTCGAAAAGATCAGCAGGTGAAGATGCGTCCAGAGGCACCGCCGCATCATTCATGGCTATTTCTCCTTCTGCGGATGAGCAAAAGCGCCGAAACGCAGGCCGCTCCCGCCAGCAGAACGCCAAGCGCCTTCAGCGCACGCTCGTCATGGAGCGGAATCTCCTGGAAACCGCATCCCGGCTCCTCACCCCATTTGATCGCCTGGTAGAAGGAGAGGAGATCTTCTTCTGGGGCACCGTCCATAGCCGTATCCATCCAAGGGCAATCCATGTGCATGTTCGCCTCCGTTCGTCATCTTTCATGCTGTGGGGGTTATTCCCCGGACAGAGGCGCATGAAACAATGCCCTCGAGAAAACCGCTTGAACGGCGTGCACGGTCCTTGCCAACACTTACCATTGCTCTGACCTGGTGTTTTACGATATGCTAGAGGGGCAAATCTGGTTTTGATGTTGGAGTCGTCAATACTAAGAGCGGAGCGCATCGTCGGTTTTTCGTCGGTGCGCTTTTATCATTCGAAGGAGGTTTTCATGATTGATATTCAAGAGAAAGACCGGAGACCATCGCAAGGAAGCTGAACGGCTCGGAAAGCAGGGAGAGGATCGGATCGATGCCATCCTTGCAACCATTCCAGATAGTCGTGTTTTCCGAAACGTATATATCCCCTGCGGACACAACCGCACAATCGAAATTGATGCGATTCTTCTAACCCAAAAAGGGCTCTTTATTATTGAAGCAAAAAATTACGGCGGTCAAATTACCGGAAGTTTCCGTCTGAATGAATGGACCCAAACATACAAGAAAAAAGGCAGTCATTCGCCTATCCGCCATAAATTCTACAATCCTGTAAAGCAAAATGCCGCACACGTACAGGCTATCAGCCGCTATCTGAAACTCCCTCTATCCAAACAACCCCATAGCATGGTTGTCTTCACGTCCCGCGCCGAGCTGAAGAAAGTGCCCCCCAACGCAAAAGAGTACTCCATTCTCACGGAATCCATACTACGCAGCACCATTATCCGACGCTTGAAAGCGCGCAAGGAAATCTTTGACGCGAAGGAGATGAGCGATATTGTCCAGCGTCTCAACCAGCTTCCGCGCGCCACGAAGAAGCTGAAGCAAGTTCACATCCGACAAGCAAAAATGGCAGAAGCCCATCGGATTCAGGAGCGGGAAAAGCGGAGGAAGCGCCGGTAGGCCCAGCCCGCAACGCGAACATCCCCTATCGACAACCGCGCCTATCCCTGTTTTGAAGTTTTCCCTTCAAGCCGCATCGTGAGTTGAACATTTCCCGATTGGCTACGTATAGAGCAAACGCATATTGGCAATACTGGGAACAGGCGGAGTAGAAAAGCAAGGATGGCCATCCTCCCTACATAGCCAACCAAATCAGCAGAGCGCTCAGCGGATGCAATGGAAGCCCAAAACTGCAGCAAGGCCCGTTGGATCGAGCCCGAACCCCAGACGTGAGGTCGGGCTGTTTGGCGTGGCTGCAATCAAAAACAAAGGACAATGCTGATTATTCCGGTGCTGGCTATACAAGAGAGGCTGCTGTTCTTGCAAAGATAATTTTCCTACTTAACGAACAGGGCCATTGATAGCTTTCGTGCAAAACACCATATTGTCATGGTCATTATCGGTACTATATTTATCTGAAAAGTGCATATTCCTGTATATTTTTCCGATTTTAGCGTATGCTAAAGAGTGAGAAACGCTAAAGGACGTGACAGGAAATGAATAACGAGCAATACATGAAGGTCTCCCAAGCGGCAAAGCTCTGGGGCATTACCGACCGAGCCGTGCGGAAGATGTGCAGCGAGAACAGGATCGAGGGCGTCATCCGAAAGGGAAACTTGTACATGATTCCGAAGGATGCCCCTCATCCCATCGATCATCGTACTCGATGGGGCAAGCAGGTTAATCCCGAGTACGAGCGGCTATTCGCCGAAATCGAATCGAAGAAAGCGCGGCTCGACCATCAGCGACCGCTGACAGCTGGCGAAGCGGCACGTTTGCGCAACGAGTTCATGATCGAGTTCACATACGATTCCAACGCCATCGAAGGAAACACCTTGACCCTGCAGGAAACGGCCATGGTGCTGGAGGGCATCACCATCGACCGAAAGCCGCTGAAAGATCATCTGGAAGCGGTTGGCCACCGAGATGCATTCGCTTATGTGGAGAGCATCGCTGCCGAAGAATCACCGCTGTCTGAGCACGTCATCAAGGCTATCCACTCTCTGGTGCTAATCGATCGACCGGACGACAGAGGCGTCTATCGAAAAATACCCGTCCGAATCATGGGAGCCGAAACGGAACCCGTCCAGCCTTACTTGGTCGAACCGAAAATGCAGGAATTGTTGCTGAACGATGCGGAGCGCAAAAAGGTGATGCACCCCATCGAGCGCATCGCCCGCTTCCACCTGGAGTTCGAGTGCATCCACCCTTTCATAGACGGCAACGGCCGATCCGGACGCCTGATTGCGAATCTCGACTTGATCCGAGAAGGCTACCCGCCCATCAACGTGAAGTTCGCCGACCGAATGGCCTACTATCAAGCGTTCAACGCATATTCTCAAGATAAGAACCCCGCACCCATGGTCAATCTTATGGGTGGTTACGTGCTGGAGCGCCTCGAGCAGCATCTGGGCATTCTGGGTTGAGATGAAGACCCGATAAAGGTATGTCAGTCCTCTGATTCTGCTATCGACCCTATGCTGCAGGGGTCTTCCACCGTTGGGATGCGAACGCACATCAGCCACAGCAAGAACAGCGAAACGCAAA
>JAQXVU010000002.1 GCA_029225085.1 Eggerthellales bacterium
AACAGGCCGAACCGTTGGAAGTTGCCCTCCAGGGGCATGTGGGGCTTCTGCATGAGCTCCACGGTGCTGGTGGCGAAATGCTCGATGCCTCGGGAATCCAAGTACTCGGTGAGCTGGTCGCAAGCGGCAAAGGCCTTGGCGCTTTCGTTGTTGCAGACGATGAGGACGCGCATGAGTCGGCTTTCTCTCGTGGACAGGTAGCTGTATGGTACCGCAACAGCCTGATGGGGCGTCGGCTCCGATGGCCGCCGAGCCGATGGGATGGCTCGCGCGGTGCTCAGACGATGGTACCGCAAGGGGCCCTACGCAAGGGCCACGTCTAATGCCATCATGAGGGTGAATCCTGCGGCGAAGGCTATGACCGCCCAGTTGGTGTGCTCGCCTTCGCTCATCTCGGGAATGAGCTCCTCCACCACCACGTACAACATGGCGCCGGCGGCAAGGCTCAGGAAGTAGGGGAGCAGCCCCCCGGCGATTCCCACGGTCAGGATGGCGATGCAGGCGCCTAGGGGCTCCACGGCTCCGGAGAGCACGCCGCCGATGAAGGAACGCAGCTTCGAGCGGCCTTCGCCTCGAAGCTGGGTGGAGATGATGGTGCCTTCGGGAATGTTCTGGATGGCCATGCCCACGGACAGGGCCAGGGCCGCCGCCAGGGTGATGCCTCCGTTCCCGGAAAGCATGCCGGCGAACACCATGCCGGTAGCCATGCCCTCGGGGATGTTATGGAGGGTTACCGCCAGCACCATGAGCTGGGGACGAGCCAAGTTGGTGTGAGGTCCTTCGGGCTCCTGATCGAGGGGGCCCAAATGCAGGTGGGGAATGAGCCGATCCAGGGCCAGCAGCAGGGCGATTCCCAGCCAGAAGCCGATGAATGCGGGAAGGAACGCCAGCTTGCCCAGGTCGCCGCTCATCTCCATGGAGGGTATCAGCAGGCTCCAGATGCTGGCAGCCACCATGACGCCGGCGGCGAATCCCATGAGAATGCGTTTGGGCAGGGGCTTGATGTCTCCCTTGAGCAGCAGCACCAGGGCGGAGCCCAGGATGGTGCCCAGGAAGGGAACGCCGATGCCTGCGACCATGGCAGGGTCGATAGCGGGCATGCGGGCACCTCCTCTACAGTTCGTGCGGTTCCTTGCTGCGACGCTTCGCTGCGGGCTCTTTCCCGCGGTGTCGCACCTGACATGGTAGCACGAGCCATAGGATGCTGATCCCGCGTGCAGGAGGCTTCGGCGTCGAACCATGCAAGGGGAAGGTTTCTGGGTGCCGATTTCCGGCGATGGGCGAGCATCGGCGCCAGCTTCTGGCGACGGAAAATGCTGTATCTGGGGTCCGGCAAGGAAAAGGGAATCGTGGAATCGTGGTAGTTCGACAATTGACATCTATTGTCGAATGTAAACAAAATCGCACGTCAAAGCCGAATTCTGAAGTACCATGGAATCATGACTCCCGGCCTGGAGAAGGCAATCGGGCTTCTTCTTCGACCAGGTTTCGCGTTCAAGGTTCTTCGAGAGAAAGAGAGCAACGCCATGAAACCATTGAAGGGCATTAAGGTAGTGGACCTGACCACCTACATGGCAACCCCTGCCACCGGTCGCGTACTGGCCGATTGGGGCGCCGACGTCATCAAGGTGGAGGCCATGAAGGGCGATCCCTGCCGCGTTACCCAGGCAGCCGTGTTCAACATGCCCATGTCCGACGAGGAGAACTTGGCCTTCGACATGGTCAACCTGAACAAGCGCTTCGTCACCCTGAACCTCAAGAGCCCCATGGGCGCTGAGGTCATGGATAAGCTGCTTTCCGAAGCTGACGTGTTCATCACCAACACCCGCACCAAGTCCCTGAAGAAGATGGGCTTGGATTGGGAGACCCTCCATGCCAAGTATCCCAAGCTGATCATGGGCCATGGCCTGGGCTACGGCAAGCGCGGACCCGAGAAGGACGATCCCGGCTTCGACGTGACCTGCTACATGGCCCGCGGCGGTGTGTTCGGCACCACGGTCAACCGCGGCGACTCTCCCATGATTCCCACTAACGGCTACGGCGACATGCAAGCGTCCATGTTCCTGGCAGCTGGCGTGCTGGCGGCTCTGGTGGGACGCCAGAATAGTGGCCAGGGCGAATACGTCACCTGCGCGCTGCAGCATGCGGCCATCTACGCGCTGATGGTGGGCATGATCTCCGCTCAGTACGGCAACCCCTATCCCAAGAGCCGCCTGGAGGTCATCTGCCCCTTCAACAACGTGTACACCTGCGGTGACGGCAAGGTTATCGCCATGTGCGACCCTGAGTACGATCGCGACTACAACAAGATCATGACCCTCATCGGCAGGGAAGACCTGGTTGATGAGCCCCGTCTGAGCAACTGCGTGAAGATGAACGAGGCCGGCCTGAACCCCGAGGTGGTGGGCATCATGGACGCTGCCCTGGGCAAGATAACCGCCGCCGAGGCCTTGAAGCTGTTCAAGGACAACGGCATCCCCTGCGAGCTGTGCCAGACGCCGCTGGATGTGTACGAGGACCAGAACGCCCTGGAGAACGGCTATCTCACCAAGGTGGCCTATCCCGATGGCGGCCGCTGGGTGGCTACGCCTCCTTGCCAGTTCGACTCCGAGCCCGTTGACCCCGGCTACCAGCCCACGGGCATGGCCGGTTCCGCTACGGTGGAGGTTATGAAGGGCCTGGGCTACACCGACGAGCAGATCGAGGCGGCCATCGCCTCCGGTGACGTGGAAGGTCCTGTGGGCCTCGAGACGCTGCAGGCTCGCTGGTAATTAGTATGGTCTGGTGATGGGGTCGCCCTTGTGGCGGCCCCGTTGCTGTAGAATTGCCCCGTCGCAGCTTTCCCGCGGGCTCCTTGCCGGGGAAGGCTCGATGCGAAGACCCCGAGCGGAAGACATTCCGAGGAACGAGCTCCATGGCAAACCAACAGCACGAAGAAGCCATCGAAGAGAACACCACCAACGCCATCGGCGGTTCGGCTGCCCTCATCAGCGTATGCGTCATAACATCCCGCATCACGGGATTCGTTCGCACCTGGGCAATGGCTTGGGCTTTGGGCGCCACGTTCCTCGCCAGCTCCTATCAGGTGGCTAACAATCTCCCCAACATGCTCTATGAGCTGGCGGTGGGAGGCATGCTGGTGACGGCGTTTCTGCCGGTGTATGTCTCGGTGCGCAAGCGCTTGGGCAAGGAGGCGGGCAATGCCTACGCGTCGAACCTGCTCTCCATCACCGTGGTGTTCCTGGGCATCATCGCCATTCTCTGCTCCGTCTTCTCTGCGCAGCTCATCTTCACTCAGAGCTTCATGAGCAACCAGGAGACCATGGACACCTCCGTGTTCTTCTTCAGGTTCTTCGCCATCCAGATCGTGTTCTATGGCGGATCGGCCATTCTCAGCGGCTTGCTGAACGCCAACCGTGACTACCTGTGGTCTTCCATCGCTCCCGCCTTCAACAACATCATCGTCATCATCACCTTCGTGGCCTACGCCCTGGTGGCTCCTTCCGATCCCTCTCTGGCACTGTGGATCATCGCCATCGGCAACCCTCTGGGCGTGTTGGTGCAGATGTGCATTCAGATTCCCGCACTGAAGCGTAACGGCATCAAGCTGACCTTCCGCATCAACTTCAAGGATCCGGCTCTGCGGGAGACCCTCTCTATCGGCATTCCCGCCCTGCTGGTGATGATCATGTCCTACTGCATCGTCTCGGTGCAGAACGCCGTGGCGCTGGGCTGCGCGGACAACGGTCCCTCGGTCATGCTCTACGCTCGTCTGTGGTTCACCTTGCCCTATGCATTCCTGGCAACGCCCATCACCACCGCCATGTTCACGGAGCTGGCGGAGATGAATGCGGCCGAGGCGTCCGAGGACTTCCGTCGGGGCATTGCTGACGGAACCAGGCAGATTATCTTCCTGACCACGCCCTTCGTGCTGTACCTGGCAGTCTTCAGCCTTCCTCTGGTGACGCTGTACCACGCTGGCTCCTTCACCCAGGACAACGTGGTGCAGGTGGCGCTGTACCTGGTGATGCTCAGTCTGTCGCTGCCTTTCTACAGCGTGAACACCTACCTGCAGAAGATCTTCTCGGCCCTCATGCAGATGAAGCTCTTCGCGAAGATCAACTTCGTGTGCGCGGCGGTGCAGATTGGCTTCACCCTGCTCATGGGCGGCTTCCTGTTCGTGCACACCCAGATCGGTCTGGAATTCGTGGCCCTTGGTGAGCTGGTCTTCTATCTGTGCTCCGATGCCATCTGCTTTGCGTACCTGCGCAAGCGCTTCGGCAACTTAGAGCTCATGAAGACTGGGCGCTCCTTGGTGCAGGGTCTGGGGCTGGGCGCTCTGGGCGCTGGCGTGGGTCTTGCCATCATGGCGGGCATCGCCTGGCTGTGGGGCGGCTTCAACTTCACTATTCTGCAGGCTGTGGTCCTCATTGTTGCAGGCGGCATTCCCGCGCTGCTCATCACCTTCGGGCTGGCCATTAAGCTGAAAGTCCCCGGTGCCGACTTCATCGAGGGCTTGCTGGGGAAGGTACTGGCGAAGCTGGGTCGCTAAGCTGCAACGTTGGCTGGGCCGCTGGGCTGCGGCACTGGTGAGCTCGAGGACGAGTTGGCGGCAAGCCAGGCGGCGAGCCCACAGCTGCAATGTTGGCCATGCGCCTACGTTTCCATTTTGTTTCATACCCTGCCGGTTTACATAACCGAAATACGGGGGAAATAGCATAAAGAAGCGTTGGAACGCCTTGGGCGTCTGGCGCTTTTTTATTGCGAGCGAGTCGCGTGGTCAGCGGCTCGGTGGGGGTAGCGTTAGGAGAATCGATGGCTAAGCATATTTTCGTGACCGGCGGCGTGGTTTCCTCTTTGGGAAAGGGAATCACCGCAGCATCTCTGGGACACCTTCTGAAGGCCCGTGGCTACAAAGTGACCATGCAGAAGATGGATCCGTACTTGAATGTCGATCCCGGCACCATGAGCCCCTTCCAGCATGGCGAGGTCTTCGTCACCGAAGATGGCCATGAGGGCGACCTCGACCTGGGCCATTACGAGCGCTTCATCGATGAGAACCTGACCCGTGAGTCTAACTTCACCCAGGGCTCCATTTACCAGAGCCTCATCGCCCGTGAGCGACGCGGCGACTTCCTGGGCGGAACGGTGCAGGTCATTCCCCATGTAACCGAGGCCATTAAGGAGCGTCTCCGTCGCATTGCCGACCAGAGCAACGCCGACTTCGTCATCTCTGAGATCGGCGGCACTATCGGCGACATCGAGAGTCAGCCCTTCATCGAGGCTGCTCGCCAGTTCCGCATCGAGCGGGGCGTCGAGAACGTGGCCTTCGTGCACGTTACCTTGGTTCCCTACATTGCCGCAGCTCATGAAGTGAAGACCAAGCCCACCCAGCATTCCGTGAAGGAGCTGCGCTCTATCGGCGTGCAGCCTGACTTCATCGTTTGCCGCTCCGACCACGATTTCTCCGACAGCGTTCGTGAGAAGATCGCCCTGTTCTGCGATGTGTCTCCTGATGCGGTGCTGAAGTGCATCGATGCTCCCTCTATCTACGAGGTGCCTTTGGCCCTTCGCGAGCAGAACTTCGACATCAAGATCCTCGACCGTTTGAAGATGGATCATCGCGAGATCGACCTGACCCCTATGAAGAACTTCCTGGAGGCTTCCGCCAACTGCTCCGGCGAGGTGGAAATCGCCGTAGTGGGCAAGTACACCAGCCTGCCCGACGCCTACCTTTCCATCATCGAGGCCATTAACCATGCCGGCGTGTATGACGGCGTACATGCCAAGGCCCGCCTGGTAGATGGCGAGGAGCTCACCGAGGAGAACGTGGACGAGATCCTGGGTTCTGCGGATGGCATCCTCATTCCCGGCGGCTTCGGTCAGCGCGCCTTCGAGGGCAAGATCCTCGCTGCCAAGTACGCCCGCGAGAACAAGGTTCCCTTCCTGGGCATCTGCCTGGGTCTGCAGGCGGCGGTGTGCGAGTTCGCCCGCAATGTGGCCGGTCTTGCCGGCGCTACGTCTGCCGAGTTCCTTGAGGAGGGCGCTGATCGCCATGCTCCTCGCGTCATCGACCTCATGCCCGAGCAGGAAGATGTGGAAGACAAGGGCGGCACCATGCGTCTGGGCGCCTACCCCTGCAAGCTCGACCCTGACAGCAAGGCCTTCCAGGCCTATGGCGAGCCCATTATCTACGAGCGTCATCGTCATCGCTTCGAGGTGAACAACGCCTATCGCGACTGCCTGACCAAGGCCGGCCTGAAGATTTCCGGCCTGTCTCCCGATGAGCGTCTGGTAGAGATGGTCGAGATTCCCGATCATCCTTGGTTCGTGGCGAGCCAGGGACACCCGGAGTTCAAGAGCCGCCCCACCAGGCCCCACCCTCTGTTCCGCGAGTTCGTTAAGGCTGCGATCAAGAATAAGTAGGCTGCTTGGGGAGCTTAGTGCGCTACCCTTGTTTCAGCGGAGGTTGCGAGCATGAGTCTCGCAGGATCTGAAAGGTTTCACGTATGGCAAAGGCGACGTTCTTGCAAAGCGCTGCGGAGGAGTACCTGACGTACTTGTCCGTCGAGCGCGGTTCGTCGCCTCTCACGGTGTCCGCCTACCGTAAGGACTTGGCTGACTACCAGCGCTTTCTAGAAACCCAGCCCGTTACCTGTCTCGATGACATCACCCGTGAAACCGTCGTTGCCTTCGAAGAGTACCTGCAGAGCTGGGAGTACGACCCCGAGGGCAAGCCGGGGGTGACCTATTCCCAGGCCACCATTCAGCGGCATATCTCTATGCTGAAGGGCTTCCATCGCTTCTGCGTGCGAGAGGGCTTGGCCAAGGGCGATCCCACTTCTACGGTGAAGCTGGCCAAGAAGGATCAGCGTCTCCCCGACGTGCTCAGCGTCGATCAGGTAGATGAGATGCTCAGTCGCTTCTCCTCGGATGCCAAGGGTGCTCGCGGCAAGCGGGATTGCGCCATTTTGGAAGTGCTGTACGGTTGCGGCTTGCGTGTCAGCGAGCTGGTGGGTCTCGATGTGGACAACGTGCACCTGGGGGAGGGCTATCTTCTGGTTATGGGTAAGGGCTCGAAGAGCCGCATCGCCCCTCTGTCCGGCATGGCGGCCAAGGCCCTCGCCGACTATCTGCAGCATGCTCGTGATGAGCTGGTGCAGGCCTACTCCGAACCCACGTCTGCGGTGTTCCTGAACGCGCGGGGCGGACGTCTCACCCGTCAGAGCGTGCATTCCCTGGTGGCCAAGGCCGGTCGCTACATAGGCATCGACAACCTGCACCCCCATACCCTGCGCCATTCCTTCGCTACCCACATGCTGGAAGGCGGCGCTGATCTCAGGGTCATTCAGGAGATTTTGGGCCACAGCGACATCTCTACCACGCAGATCTACACCCACGTGCAGCGCCAGCATATTCGCGAGGAGTATCTGGCCGCCCATCCTCGCGCCCATCAGCAGTAGGGGCGCGGCTTGCGAGGTGGGAGATGCGCTTTTTCGCATCGCCTCGTTCTTAAGGTTCGGGGAGTTCTTTCGCCTCGCCGGCTTTCGTCCCACGGCCTCCCACCTCTTATCCCACCGCATCCCCCACGGCTTCCCACTTGGCGCCCCACCGCGCCCCACAACCCCTCCCACCACGTCCCCCAACCCCTCCCACCGCACCCCATAACGTTCCTTTTGGCCTTAAATCAGGCCCGTTTCTCAGCTTTCTTCAGTTTCTTTTGGCTCCCGTTCACATTTTCCACATCGCCCATGGTCTTGTGCTGACCCCCTTCGTTCATCTACATCTTGTGCCTTTCTTGTATCTGCGCCCCATTATTTGGGGCGCTTTTGTTTGCTGATGGGGGAAGTGGGGGAGTGGTGGGGTGTCAAAGGGGGCGAGGTGGGATGAAAGTGGGATGAAATGTTGCAAAATCGCATGTCGTGGGATAATATCTCAACCATCGGAAGACCAGGGAAGAGAGGTGGAACATGGCATACTTGACCGATTGTTTCCGCCACAAGGTGGACGACAAGGGTCGTGTGTCCTTTCCCGCTTCTTTTCGTAAGGTCCTCCCATCCGAGCTCAAGGTGATTCCTTCCCTGCAGAAGGACTGCTTGTGGGTATTCGAGCCCTCTGAGTACGAGAAGTGGATCGACTCCATCTTCGAGGCCAAGGGCGGCTTCAAGGCCGACAGCCTGCAGCATCAGAACTGGATGCGCGGACTCAGCTCCCGCACCGCTGATGTAGAGATCGACAAGGCTGGTCGTATCGGTTTGAAGCCCGAGTTCCGCAAGTTCGCCGGCATCACCGGCGAAGTGGTCCTGGTGGGCGTGAAGAACCACGTTGAGATCTGGGATGCGCAACGTTGGGACGATGCCAACAGTTTCGATGGCTTCGACGACCTCGATGGCCTCATGGTTGGCTAGTTCGGACGTGAACTATGACAAGTGAATTTCGGCATATCCCGGTCATGCTCCCCGAGTGTCTCGAATACCTGCAGCTAGAAACACACCACACATTCGTAGACGGAACCCTCGGGGGAGCTGGCCACTCCTTAGAAGTTGCCAAGCGACTCGGCAAGGACGGAACCCTCATCGGTATCGACCAGGACCAGGTGGCTCTCGCTGCGGCGAGGGAGCGCCTCGAGGCCCTGCCGGAGGATGAGCGTCCCACCTTGAAGCTTCTGCACGGCAACTTCGGGGACATGGATGATCTGCTCCTTCAGGCGGAGGTGCCGTGGGTTGACAGGTTCCTGTTCGACCTAGGCGTTTCCTCGGTGCAGATTGACACGCCGTCTCGAGGCTTCTCCTTCAAGGAGAACGGCCCTCTTGATATGCGGATGGATCCGGGTACTCAAACCTTAACCGCAGCAGAGATCGTCAACACCTATAACGCAGCAGATCTCGCTCGGATCTTCCGTACCTACGCGGACGAGAAGTGGGCCAGCAGAATCGCAGACTTCATCTGCGACTTCCGAGAGAGGGAGCCGATCACCGAGAGCGAGCAGCTGGTGGAAGTCATTAAGGCGGCCATCCCCGCTTCCGCACGACGGAACGGCGGTCACCCTGCCAAGCGCACCTTCCAGGCCCTGCGCATCGAGGTGAACAGCGAGCTGAGCGTGTTGAAGGACGCCCTGGAAGCAGCTATTCGCTGGCTTCCCGTGGGGGGACGGATCGTCGTGCTGAGCTATCACTCCATCGAGGACCGGGTGGTGAAGGAGGTCTTCGCCGATGCGGCGAAGGGCTGCATCTGCCCACCGGAGCTTCCGATTTGCGCCTGCGGAAGGGTCCCCATCGTGAAACAGGTGCTGAAGAAACCTCTGCCTCCCACGGCGGAGGAGATAGAGAGAAATCCTCGCGCTCGCAGCGCAAAGCTGAGAGCCGTTGAACGCATTAATTAGCGAGTACGCATAGGCAACACGAGGAGGCGGATCATCGAATCGAAATCGATCGATGTCCGCCTTATGTTTTCACTAGAGAAGGAGAGGAGGTAGACGATGTCGGCGCAACCTGCATATCGCTACGATCATGCATATCGCCATGAAGCGCAGCCCGTCTCCTCTCCCGATTTTCGGGTGGTGCCCGGCCGCAGGTCTGAAGGGGTCGATCCCCTCATCCTCCGCGGTCTTCGCATTGCCCTGGCTCTCGTCATCGCCTTTACCGCCCTGGGCTGCGTTCGTATCGCCTTCGCTTCGGCAACGGTGTCCGCTTCCATAGAGGGATCCCAGATTTCCGCAGACATCGAGTCCGCTCGCTCTACGGGCAACTCTCTGGAAGTGAAGGAGACCACCCTTTCGAGCACCCAGAACCTGAAGGACTACGCCAAGAAGAACCTGGATATGGTGGCGCCTGCCAGCGTTGAGAGCCTGGTGCTCTCCGCTGACGTGGTGGCCACGGATGAGGCGGGCAACCTGTCCCTCTCTAAGAGCTTGAGCGTCGTGGCAGGTGAATAGTCGGGTGCCTTCTCGCAACGAAAGAGGGCAGCGTTCCTCGCGGCAAGGCAGGCCCTCCCAGGGAAGGTCTTCCCGAGGGGAATCCCCCCGAAGCTCATCTCCCACCTCTTTGGTGCGGGATAGGATCACCGGCAACGGCGAGCTTTCCGGACGCACGGCCATCATCTTGCTGGTGTTCCTGGTCATCGCCCTCATCTTCGTCGTGCGCCTTGTAGATCTTCACATCGTGAAGCATGGGGAGTACACCCAGGATGCCGAGCTGTCCCGCACGGTCGATGTTGAGCTCTCTCCCAAGCGCGGCACCATCTACGACCGCAACGGCAACGTGTTGGCCACCGATGTGGAAGCCAGCACCATCTACTGCAACCCCAACGAGATCAAGGATCCCGAGGGCGTGTCTGCGCAGCTGGCTGCTATCTTGGGCGGCGATAAGGGTGACTACGTGACGGCTCTGTCTCGCCCCGACACCTCCTTCAGCTACATCGAGCGCAAGGCCGACCTCGACAAGGCCGACAAGGTGCGAGCCCTCGAGATTCCCGGCATCTACTTCCTCAGCGACACGAAGCGCGAGTACCCCTACGGTGAGGTGGGCGGCCAGATCATCGGCCTGGTAGACATCGATGGCAACGGTCTGACGGGCCTGGAGCTGTACTATGACGAGGTCCTGTCCGGCACCGTGGGCCATCTGTATATGGAACAGGGCGTTGGCGGTATGCTCATTGCCGGTACTTCCGAAAGGGAGGAGGCGGTGAACGGCCAGGACATCGTCATCTCCATCGATATCGAGATGCAGGAGCAGGTAGAGAAGCAGATGAAGGACGCCGCCAAGCGCATGGGCGGCGACTCCGGTCAGTGCATTCTCCTCGATGGCTCTAACGGCGACATCATCGCAGCGTGCTCTACGCCGCTGCTGAATCTGAACAACACGGCGAAGATCAAGACCGGCGCTACGGAGCTGCAGTGCGTGACCTCCGCCTTCGAGCCTGGATCCATCTTCAAACCGGTGACTATGCTGGCGGCTCTCGAAGAGGGCGTGGTAGAACCTTCCACCAAGATCTACTGTCCTGCAAAGTTGAAGGCTGACGAATACTACGTTAGCGATGCTCATGAGCGCAGCAGCCAGACCTTCTCCGTGAGCACCATCATGGCTCAGTCCTCTAACGTGGGTCTGTCCCTCATCGGCAAGAAGCTGGGATTCGAGACCCTGTACAACAAGATCGGCGCCTATCATCTCGACGAGGAGCTCACCGGCATCGATTACCCCGGCGAGGCGGCGGGCTATCTTTCTAACGTGGCCGATTGGTCGACCATTCAGGCCTACAACGTCACCTTCGGTCAGGGCATGTCCGTGACGCCGCTGCAGATCTGCAGGTTCTACAGCGCTTTGGTGAACGAGGGCAACATCTGCTCGCCTCACTTCCTCATCTCGAAGCCTCAGGACGGCGGCGAGGTGACCTATGAGACCACCTCTATTACCGACAATCAGAAGGCCATTAAGAAGTTGAACAAGATGCTCATCGGCGTCGTGAAGAACGGTACCGGTGCCAGCGCCGCTATCGATGGGTTCGATGTCGCGGGCAAGACCGGCACGGCTGAGTATGCTGACGAGGAGTCCGGTGGCTATGTGGAAGGGTCCTATAACCTGAGCTTCGTGGGCTATCTGCCCAACAGCGATTCGGACCTGGTGTGTTTTGTGGGCGTTACGCACGTTCCCACCGATTCGACAACCACTGCTATCTTTAAGGATATAATGACCTATGCAATAGGGCGCTATAACATCAACCAACAGTGAGGGTGATTATGAGCAAAACGGTTAAGGAGCTTTTCTCCGGCATACAGTGCACGATTATCGGTAACGAGAACGAAGAGGTATCCGGGGTAGCTTTCAATAGCCGTGATGTTAAGCCCGGAGACATCTTCTTTTGCATCGTGGGACTGAAGGCCGATGGCCACACCTACGCTCAGGACGCCATCGATCGCGGTGCGAAGGTTCTGGTGTGCGAGCGCAGCCTTTCCACTGCCGATACCTCTGATGTGACCCTGGTCATGGTGGGGGATTCCCGCCGCGCCATGGCCCGTATCGCCTCTCGCTATTACGACACCCCCTCCGAGCACTTTAAGCTGGTGGGCATCACCGGCACCAACGGCAAGACCACCACTACCTATCTGGTCGAGCACATCGCTCAGATGGCCAGCATGAAGACCGCTGTGGTGGGCACGGTGGGCATCCGCATTGGCGATGAGACCCTGAAGAGCTCCCATACCACCCCCGAATCCGTCGATCTGCAGAAGCTGTTCTGCAAGATGGACAAGGAGTGCTGCGACGTGGTGGCCATCGAGGTCTCCTCTCATGCCCTCGACCTCGACAGGGTTTGGGCGTCCCGCTTCGCCGTGACCGCCTTCACCAACCTGACTCAGGACCACCTCGACTACCACAAGACCTTCGAGAGCTACTTCGAGGCCAAGGCCCGCCTCTTCAGCCCTGATTATCCTGCCAAGCGCGTTATCTGCATCGACGACAAGTGGGGCAAGGAGTTGCTGCGCCGTTGCTCTGGTCAGGGCGATGACGTCATCACCACCGGCTTTACCACTGCTGCCCAGATTCACCCCATCAATGTGGAATATCTCTCTGACCGCACCCGTATGCTGGTAGAGGTTCGCGGCGCTCAGTATCAGTTCGATTACCCTCTGGTGGGCAAGTTCAACGTATCCAATATCATGACGGCTCTGGGCATCGGCATTCAGCTGGGCATCCCCGCAGACGTGGTGGTGTCCGCTCTGAACGACGCCCCACAGATTCCCGGTCGTCTGCAGCGCGTTCCCTCTAAGGCAGACTGCGGCTTCTCCGTATACGTCGATTACGCCCACACTCCCGATGCCCTCGAGAAGGCTCTCGGCGCGGTGAAGGCCATCACCACCGGTCGTACCATCGTGGTCTTCGGCTGCGGTGGCGATCGCGATACCACCAAGCGACCCATCATGGGCTCGGTGGCTCTGGGCGCTGACTACGCAATCGTCACCTCCGACAACCCTCGCACCGAGGATCCCGCCGCCATCGTCGATGACATCTTGGCGGGCATGACCGGCCATGAGGACCGTTACGAGGTGCACGTCGATCGTCGCGAGGGCATCGCCGCTGCCATTGCCGTTGCCAAGCCAGGGGACAGCATCCTCATCGCTGGCAAGGGACACGAGGACTATCAGCTGGTGGGCGACCAGGTCCTGTCCTTCGATGACGTGAAGGTGGCAGAAGAAGAGCTGAATCGCGCCTTCTGCTAATCGTCTCTTCGAGGTTACCTATGAAACTTAACATTGCACTCATGGCGCAGTACTGCGCCGGTGAACTTGTTGTCTCCGGACCGGAGGGAGCACAGGCTTCCTCTCCGGTATGGGATTCCCGTGAGGTGAGCGAGGGCTGCACCTTCGTTGCCCTGGTGGGCGAGCGGGTAGACGGCCACGACTTCCTCCCTCAGGTCATAGAGGCGGGCGCTGCCTGCGTCATCATCTCCCATGAGGTTCCCGACTCCGTGTTGCAGTTGGCCCGGGAGAAGGGTTGCGCGGTCCTGTGGGTCTCCGGTTCCGGCGAGCAGGCCATCACCGATCTTGCTCGGGGTTGGCGCAAGCATCTTTCGGGAACTGTGGTGGCGGTAACCGGATCGAGCGGCAAGACCACTACCAAGAACCTCATCGCCACGGTGCTCTCTGCTGGTATGTCTACGGTGGCAACCTTGGCCAACCAGAACAACGAGCTGGGCGTCCCCCGCACCCTTCTGCGCGCCGAGGGCGACACTCGTGCTGTAGTGGTAGAGATGGGTATGCGCGGTTTGGGACAGCTCGAGGAGCTCTGCCGGTTCGTTGCTCCCGACATGGGCGTCATCACCAATGTGGGAGAGAGCCACATCGAGCTCTTGGGCAGCAGGGAGAACATCGCCCGCGCCAAGTGCGAGGTGCTGCAGTCCCTTCCTGTGGGTGGCCGTGCGTTCCTGAATGTGAACAACCCCTACGCCCTGCAGCTTATGGAATGGGCTGACGCCCGGGAAAAAGACTTGGAGCTCACCCTCTTCGGCCGCAAGGATGCCGCCTGCGAGCATTTGCCGGAAGCTGACGAGATGGTCCTCGCCACCGAGGTGAGCCTCGACGAGCAGGGCATGCCCTCCTTCGTGCTGAACGCTGGGGGAGAGACTCGCACCTGCACCCTGGCCATGGCCGGTTTGCACAACGTCGATAACGCCCTCTGCGCCGCTGCGGTGGGATTGAGCTTGGGCATGGGCATCGATGAGGTGGTTTCCGCCCTTACGTCTGCTGAAAGCGTCGCCGGTCGCCAGCAGGTGCACAGGCTTGCTTCCGGCGTTACGGTGGTAGACGACGCCTATAATGCCAACCCGGATTCCATGACCGCTTCCCTCACCACCTTTGCCGCCATGCAGGCTGCCGGTCGCCATGTGGCCGTCCTCGGCGATATGGGAGAGTTGGGGAGTTTTGCCCGCGAGGGCCATGAGCGCATAGGCTCTTTGGTAGCATCTTTGGGCGTAGATGCCCTGGTTTGCGTTGGCGACCTTTCAAAGCATCTTGCTTCTGCTGCTCTCGCTTCGGGCATGGCGGCCGATGCTATCACCTCGGTCTCCGATTGGTCGGAGGCCCTTGCGGTGACTAAAGATATGATTCGCCCTGGGGATGTGGTGCTGGTGAAGGCATCTCATTCCATGGCGCTTGACAATGTAGTTAAAGGATTGATCTCGTAATGCTCATGCACGCTTTCCAATACCCAACCTTCGTCGTTTTTGTGGCCCTGGCCTTGGCGGTGGTCCTGGTTATGGTTCTCACCCCCGGCTTCATCAAGATCCTGCAGCGACGTCATATCGGCCAGCAGGTTCGCGCTGATGGCCCTCAGAGCCATCTGGTGAAGCAGGGCACGCCCACCATGGGCGGCGTGGTCATGCTGGTGGCCCTGGTTATCGTGGTGCTGCTGGTGGGCGACCTGAGCCCTGAGATGCTGCTTCTGCTGGGCTGCACCCTTCTCACCGGCCTGCTGGGTCTGGTAGACGACGCTTCGAAGGTCATTAAGGAGCGCTCCCTGGGTCTGACCCCTAAGGCCAAGCTCATTGGTCAGTTCACCATCGTGGCGGTGTTCTGCCTGTGCGCGGTGAACATCTGCGGCATCGAGCCTACGGTGACCATTCCCTTCGTATATACCTTCGACCTGGGCATTCTCACCACCACCATCGGTGGCGTGGCTATTCCCTGGCTGTACCTGATCTTCGTCGAGCTGCTTATCGCCGGCTTCAGCAATGCGGTGAACCTCACCGACGGCCTCGACGGCCTGGCTGGCGGCACGGTCATGGTGGTTATGCTGGTCATGGGCGCTATCGCCTTCAGCATGGGTAGCCTCGACGGCGCCATCTTCGCTGCGGCCATCGCCGGTACCTGCATCGGCTTCCTGTGGTTCAACTCCTATCCTGCCGACATCTTCATGGGTGATACTGGCTCCCTTGCCTTGGGTGCTGCCCTGGGATGCCTGGCTGTCCTCACCAAGACCGAGGCACTGTCCCTGCTCATCGGCGGCTTGTTCATCGCTGAGGCCGTATCCGTCATCCTGCAGGTGCTGCACTACAAGCGCACCCATGAGCGCCTGTTCCTCATGGCTCCTCTGCACCATCATTTCGAGCGCAAGGGCTGGAGCGAGGTGAAGGTGGTCATCCGCTTCTGGATCGTCTCCGGTGTTCTGGCTGCCCTGGGCTTCGTGGTGTACTTCGCATCGACCTTGGTGTAACGGGAGGGGGACCTGGTGATCGAAGGCAAGAAATATGCCCCAGCTTGCTTGGGGGACGTTCTCGTTCTCGGATTGGGCGCCAGCGGCAAGGCTGCGGTGCGCTATCTGGTTGACCAGCCTGAGGGCCGCGTTAGCTCTCTGACGGTGTACGGCGGCACCTTCTCTCAGGCAAACGCCGATTTCATGAGTCAGTGGGCCGATGAGGACGTTGCCGTAGTCTTCGATTCCGAGGATGTGCAGGGCGCCTACGATCTGTGCATCGCAAGCCCTGGCATCTCTATGTTCGAGCCCTTCTATCAGAGCGCTCAGAAGGCCAGCGCCGAGGTGATCAGCGAGGTGGAGTTTGCCTGGCGCGAGAGCGACGCGGATGCGGTGTGGGTTGCCATCACCGGTACCAACGGCAAGACCACCACCACGTCTTTGGCCGCCCATCTTGCCTGTGCCTGCGGCATGAACGCTGCGGCGGTGGGCAACATCGGCGACACTTGTCTTGGGGCCGTTGCCGGCGGCAAGGTGAACGTGTACGTGGCCGAGGTCTCTTCCTACCAGCTGGCCAGCACATCGCGATTTGCCCCTCAGGTTGCGGTGCTCACCAACATCACCCCCGATCACCTTCATTGGCATAAGAGCCATGAGGCCTATGCTGAGGCAAAGGCCAAGGTCTTCGCCAATCTTTCCCAGGTCCCTGGCGCTTTGGCGGTCATCGACGCCACCGATGACGAGGCTCGCGGTGTGGTTCGCACCATGAAGGCTGCCGGCGCTGATCTGGGCTACGACTATCTTCCCGTTGGCACCGCTTCCGGCCTTGCTTCCGACATGCGCCAGAAGTGCGGTTCCGCCAACAGCGCCTTCCTGTCTGCAGAGGGTCATCTCACGGTCTGCTTCGGCGACCAAGAGGCAGACCTGGGTCCTGCTGCGAACCTGCAGATCAAGGGCGCTCACAACGTTTCCAACGCGCTTATGGCTTTGGCAGCCATCCTTCGCATCGGGGGAGACCCTGAGGCATGCGCTGCCGCTCTCGCCACCTTCGCGCCCCTCGAGCATCGCATCGAGCCCTGCGGCAGCGTCCGGGGCATTGCCTGCTACAACGATTCCAAGGCCACCAATGTCGACGCCACCCTGGTGGCGCTTCCCGCCTTTGCGCCTGCAAAGCCCGTGGTGCTTTTGGGCGGTGACGACAAGGGCACCGATCTGGCGCCCCTGGTGCAGAAGTGCTGCGAGTATGCTCGCGCAGTCGTGTGCTTCGGCGATGCCAAGGACCGATTCCTGGCGGCGTTTGACCAGTGCGGTATCCCGGTGCATGAGGCCCCTCATATGGCCGAGGCTTTCGATGTGGCCCTGCAGGTGGCGACTCCCGAGGATGTGATCCTCCTGTCTCCTGCATGCGCCTCCTTCGATGAGTTCCACTCCTTCGAGGAACGAGGCACGGTGTTCAAGAGCTTGGTTGCCGCGTACGGCGGAGACGAGGTGCAATAGGCTCATGATTCCTGCGGCGCTTTCATCGAAGTTCAAACACACCAGCGCGCCCTCGCAGAACAGAAGCTCAGTTCCCGCTCAGATCATGATCCCCCGGCTCATGGTCCTGTTCAGCGTCATCGCCTTGTTGGCCATCGGCTTGGTCATGGTGTATTCGGCTGGTTCCATCAAGGGCATCAGCAGCGAGAATGGTGCGGAGTACTACCTGATCAGGCAGGTGGGCTTCGTGGCCTTTGGCGCGTTTGTCGCCTTCATCGTTGCTCGCGTGTTCAATTACCATATGTGGCTGGGCCGCTGGCTGATCGTGGCCTGGCTTGCCTCTACCGCTTTGCTGCTGTGCGTTCCCGTTTTCGGCACCGAGGCTTTGGGTGCAAAGCGCTGGGTGTTCGGCATTCAGCCCTCGGAGTTCTCGAAGATCGTGTTCCTGTTGGTGACGGCGAAGTTCCTCTTCGATTGGCAACAGGGGAGGCGAGACGGCCGCGCTACGGCTGGCTGCATTTTCGCCGCCGTCATCGCTCCCTTGCTCTTCCTGTACAAGACTCAGTCCGACTTGGGCACCACCATGATTTGCATCGTGGGCATCCTGGCTCTGCTGTGGCTGGCGGAGGTTCCCACGCGGATCGTGGTGGGCATTGTGACAGTGGTGGTGGCCTTCGGATTGTTCTCTATCTTCGGCACGGGCTATCGCTCCGACCGCCTGATCTTCCTGAACCCCTTTGCCGACCCCTATGGTGATGGCTACCAGCTCATCCACTCCTTCTATGCTTTCGCCCAAGGCGGCATTCTGGGCAAGGGATTGGGAAACTCGGCGGAGAAGTACCTGTACCTGCCCGAGGCTCAGACCGACTTCGTGTTCTCGATCCTCGGTGAGGAGCTAGGCCTTATCGGCACCCTCGGTGTGATCGCCCTGTTCCTGGTGTTTATGGTGGGCGGCCTGCGCATCGCTCAGAACGCGTCGGATTCCCATGGTCAGATGATCGCGGGGTCCTTCACGGTGATCATCGTCTTCCAGGCATTCCTGAACATGGCCTGCGTCATGGGCTTGTTCCCCACCACCGGTAAGCCCTTGCCCTTCCTGTCCTACGGCGGTTCCTCGGTGATCTCGTCCATCATCATGGTGGGCCTCATTCTGTCGGTGTCCTTCTCCTCCGATGACTCGAAGGTGTACCAGAAGCGCAGGGAGGACCTGCGACTCATCACCTCTGACAGGTCTGGTGCCTCAGGTGACCAGGGTGAGAGGTTGCCTCAGGATTCCGGAAGGCCCTTTGGCTTCGGAGGCGGTCGCGCCTCGGGTTCCGGAAGGGGCCGCTCGTCACGCTCTTCCGGCAGCGGATCTCCTCGTTCCGGAAGCGGTCGGGCTTCAGGTTCCGGAAGAGATCGCTCTGCTCGCAGCGGAAGCGACCGTACTAGGCGTTCCGAGGGCAATGCCCCATCTCGCTCTGGTGGGCCTCGCGTCGTTTCCCGCGGGGACGCTCTTTCCATGAGCGGCGCTCGCAGCTCCTCACGTTCTTCTGGGGGCCGAGGGGGTTCTCGCGGCGCATCAGTTGCGTATCATGAGAGGGATACCGAATCGCAAAATCGCAGTGCTCGGTCCTCCAGCCAGCCTCGGGGCGCTTCCCAGCTGCATCTGGTGACCAGTTATCGTGGTAACGGAAGGGGATAGCTCATGCTGTTCGTTCTTTCTGGCGGTGGCACCGCCGGTCATATCAACCCTGCCCTGGCCTTGGCTGAGGAGCTGACGTCTCGCGGTCACGAGGTGCAGTTCGCCGGCACCCCTGGCGGCATCGAGAGCCGCTTGGTCCCGCAGGCAGGCATTCCCTTTACCGCTTTCGAGGCGGCCGGTTTCGACCGCAGCCATCCCCTCACCCTTCCCAAGGGCGTCTACAAGATTATGCGGAGCCTGGGCAAGGCGAAGAAGTGGCTCCGGGACATCGGCGCAGACGGCGTTGTCTGCTTCGGTGGCTACGTCTGCATCCCTGTGGGCATGGCCGCAGAGTCTCTGGGCATTCCCGTGGTGGTGCATGAGCAGAACTCCGTTATGGGCATGGCCAACAAGCAGCTTTCTAAGAAGGCCGCTTCGGTTGCCCTGACCTACCAGGTGGCGGGGGAGTCCGTGGCTGATAAGGGCAAGCTGGTTCTCACCGGCAACCCCGTGCGCAAGTCCTTCGCTTCCGCTACCCGCGCCGAGGGCCGCGAGTTTTTGGGCATCCCCGCTGACGCCCGCATGCTGCTGGTGTTCGGCGGCAGCCTGGGCGCTCGTCACATCAACACGGCGGTGTGCGCACTGAAGGACGAACTCCTGTCCCACCCTGATCTGTACGTGGTGCACGTCACCGGCAAGAAGGAGTATGAGGCCGTCTGCCAGCAGCTGGCCCTCACCCCTGAGGAGGAGCGCCGCTGGAAGGTCATGGACTACAACGATCAGATGGCCCTCACCATGGCCGCCGCCGATGCAGTGGTGTCCCGCGCTGGTGCAACCTCCCTTGCTGAGATCTCCCTGCGTGCGGTTCCCGCCCTGCTGGTGCCCTTCCCCTTCGCCACCGCCGATCACCAGACGGTGAACGCCAAGGAATATGTGGAAGCTGGCGCTGCCTATATGGTTGCCGATGACGCGGTAGAGACCGACGCCTTCACTGAGCCCCTGCTACGCCTGGTAGATGATGAGGCCGTTCGCGCGCAGATGCACGAGAGGGCCTTGGCGCTGGAGACGGTAAACGCTGCCGCGAAATTGGCAGATGTTGTGATTGCCGCTGCCCAAGGAAAGTAAGCGGTACAATAAGAGGTCCGAATAACGCAGGAGGCCTTTGGCCCTGAGATAGAAGTTGGTTCCATGGAAGCAAAGAACGATATCACCACTGTGCATTTCATCGGTATCGGAGGAGTTGGCATGAGCGGCATCGCTCGCGTTGCCCACGACCAAGGCCTGACGGTCTCCGGCTCCGATCTGAAGGCCAGCCGCTACACCGAGCAGCTGGTAGAAGCCGGCATTCAGGTGTTCATCGGCCACGATGCATCCAATCTGCCTGCTGACGACAACGCCGTCGTGGTGGTTTCCACCGCCATTCTGCAGAACAATCCCGAGCTGAAGGCTGCCCACGAGCGGGGCATGGCCATCTGGCACCGCGCTCAGATGCTGGCGTTCCTCGGTCGCGACAAGCAGACGCTGGCAGTAGCGGGCACCCATGGCAAGACCACGTCCTCCTCTATGCTGGCATCCGTTCTCGACGCTCTGGGTACGGAGCCAAGCTTCCTCATCGGCGGCATCGTGCGCACCTATGGCACCAATGCCCACTCCGGCAAGGGCCCCTTCTATGTGGTAGAAGCCGACGAGAGCGACAAGTCCTTCACCTACCTGCATCCCCATGCCGTCATGGTCACCAATGTGGAAGCCGACCATCTCGATCACTACAAGGACGTGCAGGAGATTCACGAGCTCTTCTCCGAGTTCATGGGTCAGGTAGATCCCGATGGCGTGCTGGTGGTCTGCGGCGATGACGCTGCCCTGTCCGCTATCGCTCAGAAGATCGATCGCAAGGTCATCACCTACGGCACCGGCGCTGATTGCGACGTGGTGGTCAGCTCCTATGAGCCACGAGGTGTGGGAAGCGCCTACGAGGTTACTTTCCCCGATGGCCGCGTGGTGTCTGGCACCATCAAGCAGAATCCCGGCATCCATAACGTGCTGAATGCCGCAGGCGTTCTGACCACCGTTGCCCAGCTGGGCTACGACCCTCAGGAAGCTGCCGATGCCCTGGCCAACTTCGCCGGCGTGCATCGCCGCTTCGAGCTGGTGGGAGAGGCTGACGGCGTGACGGTGGTAGACGATTACGCGCATCATCCCACGGAGATCGCCGCCACCATCGAAGCCGCCTCTAAGCTGGGCTTCAAGAAGGTGCACGTCATCTTCCAGCCTCATCGCTACTCTCGCGTCGGCCTGTTCACCGAGGTTCTCCGCGATGACTTCGCCAAGGCCTTCGACCAGTGCGATACCGTTACGTTCATGGATGTCTACGCTGCAGGCGAGACCCCTGTGCCCGGCGTGTCCGGCAAGACCTTCATGGATGTGCTCCTGGAAAGCCCCAATCATCCTGAGCTTACCTATCTGCCTCGCCGCCTAGAACTGGTGAGCCAGTTCATCGACCGTTTGGCCCCTGGCGACCTGGTCATCACCATGGGCGCTGGCGACGTGACCAGCGTCGGTGGCGAGCTGGTTGCCGCTCTGCAGGAGCGCGCTGACGCATCCCAGGCATAGGGCGGGAGACGGTCCATGGCTCGCTTTCTGGGAAAGCATTCTAAATCTCTGTTCAATTTCGGCCCCTCCTTCGAAGGGGACGTTCGTCGTGACGAGCCCATGTCTCGCCACACCACCTACCGTATCGGCGGCCCTGCCCGCTATTACGTCACCGTGCTCTCCGTAAGCGCCCTGAACATGGCTCTGGCGGAGTGTCGCGACAACCAGCTTCCCTGGACGGTGGTGGGGCAGGGGTCGAACCTGCTGGTGGCCGACGAGGGCTACCCCGGTGCGGTTCTCACCTTGGCCGGCGACTTCAAGGCCTGGAAGTACGATCCCGAGCGCATGCGCTTCACGGTGGGTGCGGGCATGTCCCTGTCCCGTATCGTGCAGGAGGCCTTCCACCTCGGGGTTAGCGGATTGGAATTCGCCGTGGGTACCCCGGGTACGGTGGGCGGCGCTTTGCGCATGAACGCTGGCACTAAGACCGAATGGCTCAGCAAGCAGGTGGCCACGGTCACCACCTTCTCGCCAGAAGGCGGCCTGAAGCGCTATCACGGCTCTGACTTGGCCTGGGGCTATCGCATGAGCTCCCTTCCCGCTGACGAGGTCATTGTGGAATGCGAGCTGAACGCCCAGCGGGGCGCCGACATGTTCATTCGCGGCAAGATGGAAGGGGCCCTTGCTCGTCGCAAGAAGTCCCAGCCCCTGAACCACCCGTCCTGTGGCAGCGTGTTCCGCAACCCCGAGGGGGACAGCGCGGGCAGGCTCATCGAGGAGCTGGGCATGAAGGGGTACACCATTGGCGGTGCTCAGATCTCTGAGAAGCACGCGAACTTCATCGTGAACGTGAACGGCGCTACCGCAGCTGATGTGGCGAGCCTCATAAAGCTTGCCCACGATAGGGTTCTGGAAGCGTACGGTATCGATCTCGTTCCGGAGGTCAGGTTCCTTGGCTTCGCGTAATTCAAGAAACAACTTGTTCTCATCGGGTCCCTCCCGCTCCTCGCGGCCCTCGCGGCCTCGAGGCGGTCAGTACGTGGGGAAGTCCGGGTCCGGCTTGTCTATGGGAAATCGCCGTGAGGCTCGCAGGCAGAGCAGCAGCACCGTGCGAAACGTCTCCTCCTACGGTGGCGGCCCTTCGTCTCGTCGCGGCTCTTCCCGCCCTGCCTCGTCCTATCCCGGTTCTTCCCGCTCTTCTCGTACTGGCTCCTCGCAGCGGGGCGGTTACGTGCACCAGCCCGTCGATCGCTCGGGACGCAACGTTCCTCCTGCTCGCTCTTCTCGGGGCGCCTCTCGCGGCACCGCTCGGTCCGCTTCGTCTGCAGGCAGGAATTCCGTTTCCGGCACCCAGTCGGTTCGTCTGGGCGACATCGGTCGTCAGGAGCGCAGGCAGCGGGCATCGGCCTTGTCGTCCTCCCTCTTCAAGAAGTTGCTGATCGTCGTGGCGGTTCTGGCCATATTCGCCGGTGCCTATGCGGGCCTGTATTATTCGGGCCTGTTCAAGGTTGAATCGGTGACGGTGGCAGGCGCTGATCACCTTACCGAGGAAGCTGTGGTCGACCTGGCGGATGTACCTAAGGATGCCAGCATGCTGACGGTGGATACCAACGCCATTCGCCAGAACGTCCTGACCAACGGCTGGGTGCAGGATGTGCAAGTGAACAAGGTGCTGCCTTCTACCTTGCAGCTGCAGGTGACCGAGCGCACCATTCAGGCTGTGGTGGAAGTCACCTCGAAGGATGCCGAGAGCACGGAGCTCTGGGGCGTCTCTACCGATGGCGTGTGGCTCATGAAGATTCCTGACAAGGACTCCGAGGAGGCTGCTGGCCTTAGCGAGAAGGTGTACGAGGATGCCGATGCGGTGCTGCATGTGGTTGACGTCCCCTATGGCGTGGTGCCTGAGGAGGGTCAGCCCTGCACTGACGACAATGTGAACAACGCCCTTTCCATCATCGGCGGCATGACCACTGAGCTAGCTGACCAGGTGAAGGAGGTTTCCGCCGATGGCGCCGAGACTACCACGTTGATCTTGGATAGTGGTGTGGAAATCGCCTTTGGCTCCGCTGACGACATCCGCGACAAGGAGCGCATCTGCCTCGAGCTTCTGAAGGAGCATGAGGGAACCATTGCCTACATCAACGTGCGCGTTGTGAACCGCCCTACCTGGCGAGCTCTGGGCTAAGACCCTTCGCCTTGCAGGTTTCGGGCTCTGGGGGATAGGCGGCAGTCGCGTTGCCCCAGGCGAGCCCCGATTGGAAAACCCTTGGTCAGTGGGGTCGGAACCTATGGAATGCGTGTCGTTTTTGAGTGCGCCCCTATTGCAAGGTAAATTCATTGTGTAAAATAAGCGAGATTATTAATATCTCCACGACATTAATAAACACAGATTGAACATTGCATTCATGGAGGCCCTACATGGTACAAAATTACGGTTCTGATAACCCAGCCGTTATCAGGGTAGTAGGTGTTGGCGGCGGCGGCACCAACGCAGTCAACCGCATGGTTGAGGCTGGCATCAAGGGTGTGGAGTACGTGGCCATCAACACGGACCGTCAGGCACTTCTCATGTCCGATGCGGACAAGACCATTCATATCGGCGAGGATCTTACCCGTGGCCTTGGCGCTGGCGCCAACCCCGAGATCGGCGCTCAGGCTGCTGAGGAAAGCCGCAACGAGATCGCCGAGGCTCTGGCAGGCTCCGACATGGTATTCGTCACGGCAGGCGAGGGCGGCGGCACCGGTACCGGTGCGGCTCCTGTGGTAGCTGAGATCGCTCGTGAGGAGATCGGCGCTCTGACCGTTGGTATCGTCACCAAGCCCTTCAGCTTCGAAGGCCGTCTCCGTCGTAACCAGGCAGAGCAGGGCATCGAGCTTCTCACTCAGAAGGTCGACACCCTCATCGTCATCCCCAACGATCGTCTGCTCGAGATCGTCGAGAAGAAGACCAGCATGCTCGATGCCTTCCGCATCTGCGACGACACCCTGCGTCAGGGCATTCAGGGCGTTACCGATCTGATCACCATTCCTGGCCTCATCAACCTCGACTTCGCCGACATCCGCACCGTCATGAAGCAGGCTGGCTCCGCTATGATGGGCATCGGCATCGCTTCCGGCGAGAACCGCGCTATCGATGCTGCTAACCAGGCTATCAACTCCAAGCTCCTCGAGCATTCCATCGCCGGCGCTTCCCGCGTTCTGTTCTCTATCGCTGGTTCTGCTGACCTGACCCTGTCCGAGGTAGACGAGGCAGCTCGCGTGGTAGAGTCCTGCGCCGACGAGAACGCCAACATCATCTACGGCCAGATCATCGACGACAGCATGGGCGACGCTATCCGCATCACCGTTATCGCAACCGGCTTCAAGGCAGAGGCTCAGCAGCAGAACAGCTACAAGGATCTCTTCGCAGCTACCGCTCCTGCACCTGCTCCTGCACCTGCTCCCGCACCAGTTTCCATGCCTGCCCGCCAGCAGGTGTACGGTTCTTCCGAGGCTCGCTTCGCTGACGCGGACTACATCCCCGACTTCCTGAAGAGGCAGTAGTCCCTGTTCATGAAAGACGTGTCTACGGCCCTCAGACTTCCTGCCCCCAGGTTGTCCGAGGGCCTTTTTTCTTCCCTGACCTGCTATACCGATGAGGCGCTTTGGCAGGCGACGGGGGTGCGGGTTGCTTTCACTACCCGTACAGGGGGCGTGAGCGAGGTTCCGTATCAGGGGCTGAACCTAGGCGACCATGTGGGGGATGACCCTGCGGCGGTAGCTGAGAACCGTAAGCTGCTCATGGCGTCTTTGGGTTTTTCCGCGTGTACCATTGCCAACCCCAAGCAGGTGCATGGCGATGTGCTGGTGAGCCTCGATGACGAAGATGCGCTGCAGCAGGATATCGCCCTGTCCCGACAAGGCGCTGATGGCCTGGTGGTGAGCCTTCCAAACGTGGCGGCTCTGCTCTGTTACGCAGACTGCGTTCCGGTGATTATCGTTGCCCCTGATGGGCGCTTTGCGGTGGTGCATGCCGGATGGCGGGGCGTGGTGAACGGCATTGCCGTTGCGGCCTTGCGGCAGCTCTCCGATCCGTTCGGTCCCGACCAATGCAACATCTACCTGGGCCCCTATATTCATGGGGAGTGCTTCGAGACTGGCGACGATGTGCATCAGCGGTTTTTCGACCTCTTCGGGGCGGAATGCGTTTACGATGATACCCACATAGACTTAGGAGCGGCCCTTCGGGTGTCTTTGGTGGCAGCCGGAGCGGACCCTGCTCGCATTGTCGAAGTGGGAGGTTGCACCATGTGCCATCCCGAGCGTTGGTTCACCTACCGAGGTGAGGGCGGCGTTTGCGGACGTCATGGTGCTGTTGCGATTAGGAAAGAAGGCGATTTGTCGTGACGAGCGTCGCGCAACGATACGCTTCTGTACGTCAGCAGGTAGATGCCTGCTGCCTTGCCAACGGAAGGAACCCCGAGGAGGTGACCCTCATCGCGGTGTCTAAGACCGTGGGCACCCCTGAGGTGGCGGATGCTATGGCAGCGGGAGCTGACAGCTTCGGCGAGAATCGCCCTGATCAGATCCTTCTGAAGAGCGCGGCGTTTCCTGAGGCCAACTGGCACTTCATCGGCAACATACAGTCTCGCCGCATCGAGGACATCGTTTCCTGCGCATCCCTCATTCACTCCGTGTGCAAGACGGAGCACTTCGCCAAGATAGACAGGGCCGCTAAGAGGCTCGGCAAGGTGCAGCGCATCTTGCTCGAAGTGAACGTGTCCGGGGAGGAGTCGAAGAGCGGCTTTTCTCCCGATGAGGTGAAAGACGCCCTGCTCGCTGCCGATCCCTATGAGAATCTGGTGGTGGAAGGCTTCATGACCATGGCCCCTCGGGGAAGCCGAGAGGTTGCCTGCGAGACCTTCGCCGGTCTTGCCGGGGTGCGAGATGCCGCCCGCCAGATCGAGCTGCCCCGACAGGGGAAGCTTGCCCTGCATGAGCTTTCTATGGGCATGAGCGAGGACTGGCAAGAGGCAATTGCCCAGGGCGCTACTATGGTACGTATTGGTCGAGCTGTATTCAGTGAGGAACAATTCTAATGGATATTCGAGACATGGCATCTGACCTGTCTTCCCGCGCCGGCGGTGCAATCTCCGGCCTGAAGGACAGGTTCTCTGGCAACTCCCGAAACAACTACGACGATGGCTACGATGAGTATGGGTACGACGAGTACGGATACGATGACAGCTATCAGGACTCGGGCTACAGCCCCTATGACAACCCCTACGATGAGTACTCCTACGATTACGAGCGCGATGCCCCTGAGAGCGGCAGGTCTCGTTCGGGTTCTCGCGTGAGCTATCCTTCCCTGGTGAGCGCTGACGACATCAAGGCCAGCACCCAGGCGACGGAGCGAGCTCGTCGTGAGGGCACCACGGAGAGGTCCCGCAGCTCCTATTCTTCCAATCGCGTTTCCGTAGGCTACGCAGATTCCCCCGAGGACCTTCCCCGCACAGAGGCGGGACGCTCTCGGGGCTATGACTCCCTGTTCACCCCATCCTCCTCGGCGACGGTGTCTTCTTCCACCCCTCTTGAAGAGGTGGCGGTGAGCTCCCGTCCCGCGGGTTACGCTTCCACAACGGTGACCCCCTCCCAGGCCTATGTTGCACAGGCTCGCGAGGGTCAGTCTCCCGCGTCCGTCGCTTCCGCTGCCACGACGGCATCTGCCGCCTCTGCAGCGACGGCCTCCTCGACGGCGTCTGCCTCCTCCTTCGATCCGTACGCGGCCTATCAGGGCCAGGGCGTATCTTCCTACACCTCTACCCGCAGTCTGAAGGTCATCGCTCCTAAGGTTTACGGCGAGGTGGAAAACGTCTCTCGCAGCCTGAAGGCTGGGGATGTGGTGGTGCTGAACCTGTCTGCCACCGATGGCGACCTGTCGAAGCGCATCCTCGACTTCTCCTTCGGCGTGGCCTCGGCCCTTGATGCACGGGTCGACTGCATTGCCGACAAGGTATTCGTCATCGCCAAGGGCGCTGCTCTTTCCAATGACGAGACCGAGAAGCTGAAGACCATGGGGGTGCTTAAGTAATGGCTCATGATGCACTGACCTCTGTCGCCCTGGTTGGCGGCGGCAAGATGGGGGAGGCCATTATGGCCGGTTGGCTGCAGGCCACCGAGGGTCCTGCAGCCGAGCTTTCCCCTGCAAGCTTTCAGGTGGCGAACCCTGGCGCTGAACGTCAGCAGTATCTGCGTGACACCTACGGGGTCGCCTGCGTCGATGACGCCTCCTGCCTGAGCGCTGCCCAGATCGTGGTTCTGGCGGTGAAGCCCCAGGTTCTTCCCGAGGTTCTTCCCGTGGTCGCCCAGCTGCCTTTCCTGGCGGATTCCCTGGTGGTGAGCATCGCTGCCGGATACACCACCAGCCGCATCGAGTCCTTCCTGCCCGAGGGAACCCACGTGGTCAGGGTCATGCCCAACACGCCGCTTATGGTGGGCTCTGGCGCCTCCTGCCTGTGCGCCGGTTCCTGTGCGACCAGCGAAGAGCTGCACCTGGCTGAGAAGCTCTTCTGCAGCTTGGGCAAGGCTTGGGTGGTAGAAGAGTCTGCCCTCGATGCCGTCTGCGCGGTCAGCGGTTCGGGCCCTGCCTATGTTGCGGCCCTTATCGAGGCTATGGCTGAAGGCGCTGTGAGGGCCGGCCTGCCCCGAGAGTTCGGCGAGGCTCTGGCAACTCAGACCGCCTACGGAACCGCAAAGCTCATGCTTGTGAGGGAGCAGGGCGCGGAAAAGACTCGCGTAGATGTCTGCAGCCCCGGAGGAACCACTCTGGCGGGACTTGACGCCATGAACGCCGCGGGCTTCGGTGAGGCTGTGGCCAAGGGCGTGGTGGCAGCCTATGAGCGATCTATCGAGCTGGGAAAGGCGTAACGGCAATGAGCTGGCAATACATTCTTATCGAGGTCACGAACCTCTACTGCTTCATCCTGATGGTGTACATCCTCATGTCCTGGTTCCCCGTCACCCCTGGCGGAATCGTCTATGACATTCAGCAGTTCTTGGCGAAGATCTGCGAGCCCTTCTTGGCTCCCTTCAGGAAAATCATTCCCCCTATTGGAGGAATGCTGGATATCAGTCCGATTATCGCCTTCGTTGTATTAGAATTTGCTGTACGGCTGATTGTTACCATTTTCTAATAAAGCACCTGAGAAACATGCAACTGCGCCATTGAGGGATTGGCGCCGATCGAAAGGGATTCTTCATGGCAATCACTTCTGCTGACATCGAGAATCAGAGCTTCTCTAACGATTTCCGCGGCTACAACGTCGACGAGGTAGACGAGTTCTTGGAGTTCGTCGCCAACGAGATCGACATTCTGAACGGCCGCGTTGCCGAGCTGGAAGGCGAGCTGGCCGATGCTCTGGCCCAGGCTGCCGCTGCTCCTGCACCCGTCTTCGCTTCCGAGCCCACTGCCTACATCGCTCCTGAGCCTGTGGAAGAGGAGGTTGAGGAGGTCCTCGACGAGATCGAGGAGTCCGAGGCCGACGACCGCGATGCCCGCATTGCCGAGCTGGAAGCTCAGCTGGCCGAGAAGACCGCTGACGGTTCCGCTATCGCTGAGGCCCTTATTGTTGCCCAGCGTGCTGCCGACGAGATCATTTCCAAGGCTAAGGCCTCTGCTGTGAACACTCAGAACGACGCCGAGGAGGAGGCCCGTCACATTATCGACAAGGCCAACGCCGAGAAGCAGCGCATCCTCGACACCATCTCTACCCTGCAGGTAGAGCGCGAGGAGGCTCGCTCCTCCTACCAGAAGCTGCTGAGGGACTTCATCGAGGACGCTTCTCAGAAGCTGGTGGGCCTTGGTGGCGAGCGCACCGTTTCCGCTTCGAGCGTTACCGCTGCCAACCCTGTCATCGCCGATGAACCTGAGGCTCCCGCTGAGAACACCATTCCCGCTCTCGACCTCGAGACCATCACCGCTACCTACACCACGCCTCAGATGAACTTGGGTGCTTCCGCTCCTGCAGCTGCTCCCAAGCCATCTCGCATTGCCGGCAAGGATCTGTCTGGCTACGGTGACGCCATCGACGACTTCGGCTTCGACGACCTCGACTAGTCTTTGCGCTTGTTTGTTCGGAGGGCTTCCGCTGCCTTAGGGTAACGGGAGCCCTCTTCGTTTCTGTAAGGAGGATGCATGGCCCAACTGGCATGCAAGGTGACGCCTCGGTCGGGTAAGGACCAGGTGATGGGGGTGCAGGTTGCCTCAGATGGCTCTCGCGAGGTCGCCCTGCGGGTGACGGCTCCTCCCGATAAGGGCAAGGCCAACAAGGCGGTTTGCAAACTTATCGCCTCTGAGCTGGGGGTTCCTAAGAGCGGGGTAGAGGTGAAGCGCGGGGATACCAGCCACCATAAGATCCTGCAGATCGCCTGCGATCAGGGCGTTGTCGATGCTTGGATGCAGTCGTTGGAGGTTCTGGCCTAGGACGCAGCCTTGAGGCTTTCGATGTGAGTCGTTTGTCGGATGATCTGGTGCGGCAGTCCCTGTGGGGAATTCGGCGTAAGAAAAGGGAGCGGGTCTGTAAGCCGGGTTCTGTCGTTTAAGACAATCATTTATCTACTGCGTGCGTCACCGCACGCCTCTAGCACGCAACCCGAACGCGAACCAGGGCTCAAGTTCATGGCGTTCCTATTTGCGCTTGCTCCGGATGGGGTTTACCAAGCCATGCTGTTACCAGCATGCTGGTGCGCTCTTACCGCACCGTTTCAGCTTTTCTCCTGACAAGCAGGGGAGTCTTCTTTTCTGTGGCACTTTCCATCGGGTTGCCCCGCCCAGCCGTTAGCTGGCATCCTGCCCTGAGGAGCCCGGACTTTCCTCATGCGCTGATGCGCCCGCGATTGTCCGACCCGCTCCTGTGGTACTCTAGCACAAAACCAGCCCGTACCCTTCAGAAAGGCCCGCCTTGTCTACCTTTGCCCTCGTGGGGCCCGTTTCCCCCAATCTCACCCATTTCTCCCAGCATGACTTCGACGAGGTGGTGGCAGTAGACGGTGGCTATCAGCATCTGGTAGATGCAGGGCTGACCTGCGATTTCTGCGTGGGCGATTTCGATTCCCTGGGCTATGTCCCCGCTGATGTACCCCTGGTGCGCCTTCCCACCCACAAGGATCAGACCGACACCGAGGAGGCCCTGTGCTATTGCATGAGCAAGGGGGCTGATGAGGTGTATGTGTACGGAACCCTTGGCGGGCGCATCGATCACACCCTGGCCTTCCTGCAGCTGCTGGGAGAGTTCGGGGCTCGCGGTCTGAGGGTCACCGCCATCGGCGACGACCAGGCCATCATCCCCCTATGGGGTGAGGGACGGCGCCAGGTCTTTGTGAAGGGGGAGCCCCAGGGCACCTTCTCCCTGCTGGCCCTTTCCGATGTGGTTGCCGGCGTGTGGGAAGAGGGTGTGGAATACGAGCTCGAAGACGCTCAGCTCTTCAACGCTTGCCCTCTGGGCATTTCCAACGAGTTCTTGGGCAAGCCCGCCCGCATCGCCCTGTCCCGAGGATCGGCCCTGCTCTTCGTGCCCCTGCACGTTCTGGGTTCCGTGTCGTAGCTCCTGGCTTCTTGCTGGGCGTTTGGCTGGCGCACCTTTGCTGCGCTGGCTAGCTTGTGCCATGAAGCTGCGGACATCGTTTCAGGTGGGAGCCGCCAGCCTTCCAAATCTTCCTGAATCGTTCCTTCTGGGACGAGCTGGGGGAAGGTGGCTATAATGGGGCGAGCGCGGGGAGCTTGCGCCAAGGCAGGCTGAGAGGGGACAACGAGGGCTGTCCTGACCCGTTGAACCTGTATGGGTAATGCCAACGAAGGGAGATAGCATGACGCAGATCGATGCTGCTCGGGCAGGTGTCATCACCCCCGAGATGAAGATAGTCGCTGAGAAGGAGGGCCTGAGCCCCGAGTGGGTCAGGAGCCGCGTGGCCGAGGGCCAGATCGCCATCCCTGCCAACATCAACCATAAGAGCCTTTCCCCCTGGGGCGTGGGAGACGGCCTTTCCATCAAGATCAATGTGAACCTGGGCATCTCCGGCGACTTGGCTGACGAGGCCGAGGAGTGGAAGAAGGTGCAGATTGCCGAGGAGCTGGGCGCTGAGGCCATTATGGATCTCTCCAATTCCGGCAAGACCCAGGAGTTCCGCCGCAAGCTCATCGAGCACACCCCCTGCATGGTGGGCACCGTCCCTATGTACGACGCCATCGGCTACCTTGAAAAGGGCCTGATGGACATCACCGTCGATGACTTTCTGGAAGTGGTCCGCCGCCACGCAGAGGACGGCGTCGACTTCATGACCATTCACGCTGGCATGAACCGCCGCGTGATCGAGAGCTTCAAGGAAACGGGACGCCTCACCAACATCGTGTCTCGCGGTGGCTCCCTGATCTTCGCCTGGATGGAAGCCCACAACGCCGAGAACCCCTTCTACGAGTACTACGACGAGTTCCTGGATATCCTGCACGAGTACGACGTGACCATTTCGATCGGTGACGCCATGCGTCCCGGCAGCAACTACGACGCTTCCGACGCCGGTCAGATCGGCGAGCTCATCGAGATCGGCAAGCTCACCAAGCGCGCCTGGGAGAAGGGCGTGCAGGTTATGGTGGAAGGCCCTGGTCACATGGTGGCCGACGAGATCGCTGCCAACATGAAGATGGAGAAGCGCCTGTGCCATGGCGCCCCCTTCTACGTGCTGGGCCCCCTGGTTACCGACATCGCACCCGGCTACGACCACATCACCTCCGCTATCGGCGGCACCATTGCCGCTATGAACGGCGCCAACTTCCTGTGCTACGTGACCCCCGCTGAGCATTTGCGCCTGCCTCGCGCCGAGGACGTGCGTGAGGGCGTGGTGGCTGCCAAGATCGCAGCACACGCTGCCGACCTGGCCAACCATGTGCCCGGTGCTCGCAACAGGGACAACAAGATGAGCGAGGCCCGTCGTCGCTTCGACTGGGACACCATGTTCAACACGGCCATCGACCCGGTTCGCCCTCGCGAGTTCTTTGAGAGCGCTCCTCCTTCCAACGAGGATTCCTGCACTATGTGCGGCAAGATGTGCGCCATGAAGACCGTCAACGCCATCATGGACGGTCTCACCGTCGACTTAGACTACGAGGAGTAACATGGCCATTCCCTCGGTGCTCTCTATTGCCGGCTCCGATTCCTGCGGAGGGGCCGGCTTGCAGGCAGATGTGAAGACCGCAACGGCCCTGGGGGTGTATGCCCAGACGGCCGTGACGGCCCTCACCGCCCAGAACACCTTCGGGGTGCAGGGCATTTTCTCGGTTCCCCCTTCCTTTGTGGAAGAGCAGATTGACGCTGTCTTCGCCGATATGAGGCCCGATGGGGTGAAGGTGGGCATGGTGGGGTCGCCCGAGGTGGTTTGCACCATTGCCCAGCGCCTTTCCGCTCACGACGCGAAAAACGTGGTGGTCGACCCGGTGCTAGTGGCCACGGCTGGCGATGCCTTGGCTACCGATGGCGTCGCAGATGCTCTGGTGCGCCACTTGTTCCCCTTAGCTTCCGTCATCACCCCCAACATTCCCGAGGCTCAGGTCCTCACTGGTCAGACCATTGCGAGCAAAGAGGACATGGTACGTTGCGCCCAAAGGCTCGCTGAGCTCACGGCGGGGGCGGTGCTTCTGAAGGGCGGGCATCTGACGGGCTCTGCCGATGACTTGCTGGTAGACGCCGCAGGACGCCAGTGGTGGTTCACCGGGCAGCTCTATGACACCCCTAATACCCACGGCACTGGCTGCACGTTGTCTACGGCGGTGGCCTGCGGGCTTGCTGCGGGCAAGGACCTGCCTGATGCGGTGGCAGCGGCTAAGGACTACGTGGCGGGCGCTATCGCCCATAACCCCAACATGGGTCAGGGCGTAACGGGCCCTCTGAACCACATGTGGATGCAGGGGTAGTCGCCCTTCGGGTTTCGCGGGTGAATGCAGGATAACCCTTCGCAGGTGCGGCATCGGGTGTCTGGTTGCTGTTTCGCAGACGCGCAATGGGCGTATACTGGGGGCATGAAGAAGCCTCTGACGAAAAAGACCCTGATCCTGCATGGTGGCTATCCGGTGAGCCTGGTAGTCGCCCTGGTCATCATGGTGGTAGGCGTGTACGTTGCCTACTTTGGCGCGGTTCGCACCCTGCAGTCGTTCTCCCTGTTCTCCCTCGAGGCCATCGTGGCTCTGGTGCTGCTTCTGGGAGTCCTTGTCATAGTGGGCGTTCGCGCTGGGCTTCTAGCTGCTATCGACTCGGTGCGCATCATGGTCAGAATCTCTGCTGGCCGCTATGAGCTACGGGAATCTGCGGTGAGCGACACGGGGGAGTGCCGTTCGTGCTGCGGCGGCGCTACCGGAACGGGCATGTCGCTTCACGATGGCTCGGTGTATGTCGACAACAGCGGCCGAGACGTTTCCTATGAGCCCGATGATGCCGTGTATCTGCTGTATCTGGAAGGGGAGACCCTTCCCCTCGACGTGTTTAAGGTCTCCGACTTTCAGCTGGTGTAGCTCGGCTATCTGACTTCTAGCTGGCGCAGTGCGATTCTCTAGCTTTCAGCTGGTGCAGCTTGGTTGCCCGGTCGTTGAGCCTGTTCATTTTCTTCTTGCCTAGTTCGGCCCCTTGGGTCTAAGATATTTGCGTATTCAGGGGGCCTCGTTCTGAGGTTTTCTCCCCTCATTCCACTTCTACTTATCCCCGTCGCTATACCTGTGTCCTGCACGGGGGATAGTCCGTTGAAGGAGGACTCGTGAAGTTTTTTCTCGACACCGCAGATCTGAAGGAGATCGAAGAGGCTGCTAGCTGGGGTTGCCTTGCTGGCGTGACCACCAATCCGTCCCTGTACGCCAAGATCGGAGGCAAGCTTAGCGACTTCGAGAACCACATCAAGCGTATCTGCGACATCGTGGGCCCAGATTGCCCCGTCTCCGCTGAGAGCGTGGCTATGACCCGCGACGAGATTATCGCCGACGGTCGTCGTCTGGCTAAGATCGCCCCTAACGTTGTTGTGAAGATCCCTACCATGGTAGAAGGTCTCGCTGCAACCAAGGTCCTCGCATCCGAGGGCATTCCCGTGAACATGACCCTGTGCTTCAGCGTGCCTCAGGCCATTCTGGCTGCACGCGCCGGCGCTCGTTACATCAGCCCCTTCATCGGTCGCTTCGATGACATTTCCGAGGACGGCCTCGATCAGGTAGAGAACATCGTTGCCGCTATCTCTAACTACGATTTCTCTGATGCCACCTGCAATCATGAGCAGGTAGAGATCATCGCTGCTTCCGTGCGCAGCGCTAACCACGTGACCCAGTGTGCACTGATGGGCGCTGACATTGCCACGGTTCCTTTCCCTGTTCTGAAGAAGCTGGTTCAGCATCCTCTCACCGACCGTGGTCTCGAGAGCTTCATGGCCGATTGGGAGAAAGTTAAGAACGCATGAGTTCCGAAGAGAACGTTGTAGAGCCTCAGCAGCCCGCCGTGGTTGCTGAGGCTTCCTCTGAAGAGGCTGCCCCTAAGCCCAAGCGCACCCGTACCCGCAAGCCCAAGGCCACCGCTGCCGAGGCTTCCGGCGACGCCCCTGCTAAGGATGCTCCCGCTAAGGACGAGGCTAAGGGTGAGGCCAAGGCCAAGGCCAAGGACGCCTTCGATGCCAAGACCCCTGCCGAGCCTTCCGACAAGGAGGCTCCCGTAAAGAAGGCCCCTGCCAGGAGGAGGTCCTCTAAGGCTGCATCCGCAGATCAGCCTGAGGCTTCCGCCGAGACGGCAGAGGAAAAACCTGCTCCCAAGAAGCGCGCTCCTCGCAAGAAGAAGACGGTGGAAGGGGAGTCCCCTGCCGCAGCTTCCGGTGATGTCCCTGTTAAGGATGCTCCTGCCAAGGACGAGGCTAAGGGTGAGGCCAAGGACGCTTCCGATGCCAAGACTTCTGCCGAGTCTGCCGATATGAAGGCTCCTGCAGAGGCTTCTTCCAAAGAGAATCCTTCCGTTGCTCAGGAAACCGGCGAGGTCTCCGAGGGTAAGGCTGGTGACAAGGCCGATGCCAAGACTTCTGCCGAGTCCGGTGACAAGGCCGATGCCAAAGCTGGCGAGTCCGGTGACAAGGCTGACGTCAAGTCCGGCGAGGCTGGCAAGTCTGGCGACAAGTCTGACGGGAAGCCCGAGGGCTCCGGCAAGTCCGGTTCCCAGAAGCGCCGTGAGAACAACCGCGATCGGGACAACAATCGCGATAGGGATCGCCGTGAGTCCCGCAACCAGCGCAGGAAGCGCGGTCGCGACCGCGATCGGGACCGGGACCGTCGTGAACCCGCCGTTCCTCAGACCAAGAAGGAAGACCTGGCCGCTCTGAAGGTGGCCGAGCTTCGTCAGAAGGCCGCAGAACTCGAGATCGACACCAAGGGCCTGCTGAAGGCCGACCTGGTAGAGGCCGTGTATGCCGCCCTGGTGAAGAGGGAGGGCTTCCAGGATGTCGAGGGCGTTCTCGATGTCATGCCCGATGGCTACGGCTTCCTTCGCTCCAAGGGCTACCTGCCCGGCGAGAAGGACGCCTATCTGAACGCTTCCATGATTCGTCGCAACGGACTGCGCAAGGGCGACTACATCGTTGGCCAGGCACGCCCCGTGCGCCCCAACGAGAAGTTCCCCGCCGTGCAGCGCATCTCTACCGTGAACGGCACCCCCGTCGAGGAGCTGGGAAAGCGCGTGAAGTTCTCTGACCTCACCCCCGTCTTCCCCGATGAGCGTCTGGTTATGGAACACGGCAAGAACTCCATCACCGCTCGCGTCATCGACCTGACCGCCCCTATCGGCAAGGGTCAGCGCGGCCTGATCGTGTCCCCACCTAAGGCTGGTAAGACCACCATCCTGAAGGATATCGCGGCGGCCATCACCGCCAACAACCCCGAGGTGCATCTCATGTGCCTGCTCGTTGATGAGCGTCCTGAAGAGGTAACGGACATGGAGCGCTCCGTGAAGGGCGAGGTCATCGCCTCTACCTTCGACATGCCCGCAGAGAACCACATCGCGGTAGCGGAGATGGTCATCGAGCGTGCGAAGCGTTTGGTAGAGAACGGCGAGGACGTGGTGATCCTCCTCGATTCCATCACTCGCTTGGCCCGTGCCTATAACCTTGCGCAGCCTGCTTCGGGAAGAATCCTTTCCGGCGGCGTCGATTCCACCGCTCTGTACCCACCCAAGCGGTTCCTGGGCGCTGCTCGCAACATTGAGAACGGCGGAAGCCTCACCATCCTGGCCTCTGCCCTCATCGATACCGGCTCGAAGATGGACGAGGTCATCTTCGAGGAGTTCAAGGGCACCGGCAACATGGAGCTGAAGCTCGATAGGAATTTGGCCGACAGGCGCATCTTCCCCGCTATCGACGCAGTTGCTTCCGGCACCCGCAAGGAGGACCTGCTCATGAATCCTCAGGAGGCTCCGCTGATCTGGGGCGTTCGCAGGGTCCTCGCCAACCTGAACAACACTGAACGCGCAACGGACATGCTCATCAAGTCCCTGCGCAAGACCGATACCAACCAGGAGTTCCTCATCCGCATGGCCAAGAAGATGCAGGGCCGTATGGGTGACGAGATCTCCGAGCTGTAAGACCGTTTGTAGGAGACCATAGTCATGGCAGAGAAGAATGTGAGGGGTCAGAGCGCTGAGCGACCCCAGTGGCCGAAGCGAGCCGTCGTCACCGCGGGCATGCCCTACGGTAACAAGGCGCTGCACTTCGGTCATGTTGGCGGCGTGTTCGTGCCCGCCGACTGCTACGCCCGCTTCCTGAAGGACAGGATTGGGGCGGACAATGTGCTCTTCATTTCGGGCACCGATTGCTTCGGATCCCCTATTAACGAGGGATACCGCAAAGAGGTGGAAGCCGGGCAGTTCGAGGGCACCCTCTCTGACTACGTGCGTCGCAACCACGATAGGCAGAAGGCCACCCTCGACGCCTTCGATGTGGAACTGTCGGTGTTCGAGGGCAGCGGTCTCGATCTGTGCGGTGAGAAGCATCAGGAGTTCACCACCCAGTTCATCACCCGTCTGTACGAGAACGGCTTCCTGCAGAAGCGCGAGAGCCTGCAGTTCTATGACCCTGAGCGCGAGACCTTCCTGAACGGCCGTCAGGTGCTGGGCCATTGCCCCGTGCAGGGCTGTAAGTCCGAGAAGGCCTATGCCGATGAGTGCGACCTGGGTCACCAGTTCGCACCTGAGGAGCTCATCAACCCCGTATCCACCTTGTCCGGCAAGGCTCCCGAGCTGCGTCCTGTCGCTAACTGGTACTTCGATCTGCCAGCATTCAAGGATCAGATCTCGGAGTATGTAGACGAGTGCGAGGCCAGGGGAGACCGTCCCATCGTGGCCCAGACCATCAGGGAGTTCCTGGGCGCCCCCATCATCTTCGTGAACACCCGCGACGATGCCTATGAGCGCTACCTTGCTCTGGCTGACAAGCTCCCCGCCCATCAGTATCGCGAGCCCTCTAAGGGCAAGCAGAGCTTCGAGCTGGAATTCGCCACCATCGACGATCGCGATGTGGCCCGCGATATCCTCATGGCTGAGGGCATTCGCATTCGTACCGGTAAGACCCTGGTGCCCTTCCGCATTACCGGCAACATCGAGTGGGGCGTGAAGGCTCCTGATCTGGACGGTCAGACCGAGGGCCTGACCGTGTGGTGCTGGCCCGAGTCCCTGTGGGCTCCCATCAGCTTCACCCAGGCCGCTTGCAGCTATGCCGGCAAGGATGACGAGAGCTATCGAGCATTCTGGGAGGACCCCGAGGCTCAGGTGTACCAGTTCATCGGCCAGGACAACCTGTATTTCTACGGCGTTGCCCAGCCCGCTCTCTGGATAGCCGCTCAGAATCACGACGATTCCGCTGAGAATCCTCGTCCTGGCGTTCTGTGCCAGAGCAAGCTCATCGCCAACTACCACCTGCTCTTCGGCAATACCAAGGCTTCCTCCTCTGGTGCGGTGAAGCCTCCTTCTGCCGACGAGCTGCTGAACTACTATACTGCCGAGCAGCTCAGGGCCCACTTCCTGGCTTTGGCCCTCGACCAGAAGTCCGTGGGCTTCAAGCCCAAGCCCTTCGACCCCGATGAGAGCGTTCGCACCAACCCTCGCGTAGCCGATCCAGTGCTGAAGGAAGGCTCCCTGCTCACCAAGGTGTTCAACCGCCTTGCTCGCAGCTGCCTGTATGAGGCCAAGAACCACTTCGACTGCACCATGCCCCTGGGCCCTGTTTCCCCTGAGCTGGTAAGCCAGGTGCAGAAGGTCATGGCCAAGTACGAGCAGACCATGGCCAAGGTGGAACTCCATTCCATCATGACCATCATGGATGACTTCATCCGCAAGGCCAACAAGTACTGGAGCGATGGCGCCAAGCGCGTTGCCAATGAGGATCCCGATGTCGACCGCAGGCGGCTTCTGGTAGACAGCTTCTACCTGCTGCGTGTTGCCACGCTGCTCATGCACCCTGTGGTGCCTCGTGGCTGCAAGAAGATCTGCGACTATCTGCAGTTCAGCCCCGAGCGCTTCTTCTCCTGGGAAGGGGAGTTCGCCTCTCTCGAGGAGCTCTGCACTCCCGAGGAAGTAGCCGCCGGGTCTCACGTCGTGAAGGAGCTTCCTCCTCGCACGGACTTCTTCGAGGCTCATCCCAGCCAGTTCAAGAAGTAGAGACGTTGCGTTCTGAGTGAAACGTGCTATACTTCAACAGTTCGTCTTTCCGCCTTGGTCGGAAACCAAGGCACCTATAAGGAGAAACCAATGAGGAACGATATCCATCCAGATTACGTGGAGTGCACTGTTCGCTGCTCTTGCGGCAACACCTTCACCACCCGCTCTACTAAGCCAGAGCTGCGCATCGACATCTGCAACGAGTGCCACCCCTTCTACACTGGCCAGCAGAAGTTCATCGATACTGGCGGACGCGTACAGCGCTTCCAGGATAAGTTCGGTGCTGCTTCCGCTGCTCTGAAGGCTGCTCAGGAGGCAAAGGCTGCTAAGGCTGAGGCTTCCCTCGCTGCCGAGGCTGCCAAGAAGGCTGAGCGTGAGGCAAAGGCTGCTGCTAAGGCCGAGCGTGCTGCTAAGTATGCTGCTGAGGCTGCCAAGAAGGCTGCCGAGGCTCCTGCAGAGGAGGTCGCCGAGGCTGCTGCTGAGGAGGCTCCTGCTGAGGAGGCACCTGCTGAGGAGTCCGCTGAGTAGTCAGCGTTTTTCACAGCGAATGGTAAGTGGGCGAGCACCGTGCTCGCCCACTTTTTTGCCCTTAGGGGGCTTGCAAGAGCGGGGCTGCCGCGCTGAGAGGATGCGAGATATGCGTTGCCCGGCAGGGGGTTTACCAGTTGCTTGCCGGAGGCTTACGTGCAGCTCATCGAGAGCTCACTTGTTGCATGAATCTGCCTTGCAGCTTGCAGAACTCCTGTTCATACGTGGAGAACTGGTAGAGAAGTAATAGAGACTTTCCCCGCTCGCCACTGACAGGGATTAACCTCGCTACTGTGTAGCATGGTGCGTGTTGCGCCCTAGGTACCGTGTGCGCCTTCCACGTGCGGATACGCGGCACCTTAACAGGCTCCGAAGTGCGGTACGGCAACGACTTCGGGGGATCGGATAGAAGGGATAGCCGTGGGTCAGTTCTTTGCAGAGATGTCTTTCGTAGATATTTTCAATCTCTCTATTCTGCTGGTGTTCACCTGCTGCTATGCCTACCAGATCTTCTACGTGCTGGTGGTTCTGAAGAACCCTACGCCTCGAAAGATCGCCAAGAAGAACCATCGCTACGCGGTGCTCATTTCCGCGCGCAATGAGAGCGCGGTTATCGGGGACCTCATCCACAGCATCAAGGTGCAGAACTACCCCCAGGAGCTCATCGACATCTTCGTCATTGCCGATAACTGCACGGACAACACGGCTGCGGTGGCTCAGGAAGCCGGCGCCATCGTGTTCCCTCGCTTCAACAAGGAGTACATCGGCAAGGGCTATGCTCTCACCTATGGCTTTAAGTGCATCAAGCAGAACTACTCTGAGAACGAGTACGAGGCCTATTTCGTATTCGATGCCGACAATGTCCTCGACGTGAACTACTTCCGCGAGATGAACGCCGTGTTCGACTCTGGTGCCAAGGCCTCGACCAGCTATCGCAATTCCAAGAACTTCGATTCGAACTGGATCTCCGCTGGCTATGCCCTGTGGTTCCTCCGTGAGGCGAAGTATCTGAGCCAGGCCCGCCTCCTCCTTGACACCAGCTGCGCCATCTCCGGCACTGGCTGGTTCGTTTCCGCCGAGCTTATTGATAAGGCTGGCGGATGGCAGTGGCACCTGCTCACCGAGGACATTGAGTTCTCGGCGGCGACCATTTGCAAGGGAGAGCGCATCAGCTTCTGTCCTACGGCGGTGCTCTACGACGAGCAGCCCGTCACCTTCAAGGACTCCTGGAACCAGCGCTTCCGCTGGGCCAAGGGCTTCTACCAGGTGTTCTGGCACTACGGCTTCAAGCTGCTGAAGGGCATCTTCACCAATAAGAAGGGCTATCGCTTCGCCTGCTACGACATGCTCATGACCATTGCCCCTGGCATGCTGCTTTCCATCATCACCATCTTCTTCAACCTGGCTGTGGTGGTGCTCGCCGTGAGCGGCATCATGTCTACCGGTATCGCTGTGGCTACCAGCCTTTCCTCAGTGTTCTTCTGCCTGTTCAACTACACCGTGGTCATGTTCCTCTTCGGCGCTCTGACCACCTTCACCGAATGGGACAACATCCTTGCTTCTACCTCTATGAAGATCAGGTCGATGTTCACCTTCCCGCTGTTCATGCTCACCTATATCCCCATTGCTCTGGTGGCGCTGGTGAAGAAGGCCACGTGGAAGCCCATCAAGCACAACATAAGCGTTAACGTAGACGAATTCGCCACCGCAACGGACAACGTGTCTCGCGCTTAGGCTGAAATCGGCCGCATTTGCCGCGTTTGCACTGCTCCGTCGCCCCTCATTCGCAACGTTCGTTGATCCTGCCCCTCCTGTGCTGAGGCGGCGGTTGGGCCCTTAGGGAACCCGGGCGAAGGTAAGCCCGTAGACCTGCTGTGCACCTTGCTCCTTCAGGGCTTCTGCCGCGGCAAAGAGGGTCGCTCCTGTGGTGAGCACGTCGTCTATGAGGAGGACCGAAGGGTATACGGAGTCCTTCCACTCTTCTCGCACCCTTAGCACCTTGCGCATATTGTCGAAGCGCCCTGCGCGATCGAGCTTTCGCTGATCTTTGCTTTCGGGGGCAAGGAAAGGCTCGAAACGGGGGAGCCCCGTTTGCCGGGAAACTCTTTCCGCGACCAGTTGCATGTGGTCGAATCCGCGTTTCGCCAAGGATTTGCGAGAGGTGGGGATGGCGACGATGGCGGGGTTCTCCCGCAGCCAGCGCGGTTCGATGCAGTTCACCATCAGCTCGCTGATGGTTTCCGCTAGCTGCTGTTGCCCTTGGTCTTTGTAGGCTCTGACCAGCTTTTTGCCCGATTCCTTGTAGAGAACCGCGTTTCTGCACTCGTCGAAGGGCACCGACGTCCTGCCCATTCGGTGCAGGGTGAAGGTGTTGCATTCGGTGCAGACGGTGCCGCCCCAGGGTGCACCGCAGATTTCGCAGGCGGACCATCGGTCGAGATAGGGGAGGGACCTGCGGCAGGTGTCGCAGAGGATTTTCCCTGGTGTGTCGCAGATAACGCAGCGGGTTGGCCAGAAGAGCTCGGCGATGAGCTCTTGTTCTACTGAAAGATAGGATTCTGCTGTTTTCGCAAGATCCGTAAGGAGCGACCGTTTCGCCATGGCACCTCACCGCAGGGTCGGGAGCTTCCCCTTCGCCCACATTTCGTGCATAGCTCCCGACCTGGTCTTATTCTCCTCAACGCGCTTCACGGATTCCTTGCTGGTTTCTCTTCGAAAGCTTCGCGAAATGTCACGGAATCCTGAGGGGAATCTTACGGGCGCGTAATCAGAGCTTCACTCGCCTTTGAACGAGGCCTCACGCGCCTTCAACCGTCATTTCGCCTCGTGAATCGGGTTTCTGCCGTCGCGGGACAGGACGCCGAAGGACGGATGAGACGTCGTAAGAGAGGCAATGCCTCGCCCCAGGTCTCTCTTCCGCCTTGTAACAGAAGAGATAGCGGCAGAGAGGGTCATATCTGGTACACTTTCCACAAACCGTCTTCGGGTCTGTAGTTGCGGGTCGGCAAGGTGCCGGCCTTAGTTCATGGCAGACGCGGTCAAAAGGATCCACGTAAGCACGTTTGTGCGATCATGGCGCGTCCTAGAAGTAAGTCGTGCCGCCTGTTCTACTTAGCAGCATGGGGCTGCGCAGGCGAGAGGGTTGCGGTCGAGAGGCTTCGCCCCAGCATGCGAGTGTGGGGTCAAAGACTAGGTCAGCCGAAGGACGGTTGCGTTACGAAAAGATACGGTAGAAGGATTGAGCACCTATGAAGCGATCTGCAGGTAAGATTGCAGCTTTGGCCCTGGTGGCCTGTCTGGCATGCGCCCTGTGCGGCTGCGCCAGCGAACCCTATGTTCCCGCAAAGAAGGATTCGACGGTCGATCCGTCGGCTCTCATCACCGCAGATGTTCTGACGGTGGGCGTGAACGCCAACAGCGCTCCTTTCGCTATGGAATCTGACGGATCTATCGTGGGCATCGATGTCGATGTGGCTGCCTCTATCGCTGATGAGATGGGCCTGAGCCTGGAAGTGGTTGATGTGGGAACTGATGCCACTGGCGCTCTCGAGAACGGCACCGTCGATATGGTCATGGGACTCGATTCCGCTGACAACAGCCTCGATTGTTGGGTATCCGATCCTTACATGAATTCCTGCGTGGCCCTGTTCTCCCATAACTCCAATTCCACCATTCCCACGAAGAAGAGCAAGCCCTCTATCTGCGCCGATTCCGCATCTATGAGCGCGTGGGTGGTAACCGATCAGTACGGCTCCTCCGCTCTCGATCCTCAGGACCTCTCCTCCTCCTTCGAGAAGCTGAATGCCGGTGAAACCGATTACGTGGCTGCCGATGCGGTGGTGGGCACCTATGCGACCTACGCCTCTTACTACGATGCCCATATCGTCGCCCTGATGGAGAAGCTCAGCGGTTACTGCCTGGGCGCTTCTTCTACGAATACCGCCCTGCAATCTGCGCTGCAGTCTGCCCTCGCCTCCTTTAACGAGCAGGGCGTTCTGTCCGTCATCGAGAACCGTTGGCTGGGCATGAGCATCGATTACGATTCCATCTCCTATACCTCTGGCGCTAAGGATGCTAAAGCCTCCTCTTCTACTCAGACTGAGTCCTCCGAGGGTGTCAGCGGCGTTGGCTCTAACGCGGTGACCTTCTAGGAGGCATCATGGCTGACTCTTCCGACTTCAAGCTGATATCGGTGCATGCCGCCGAGTCTTCGACGCCTGCTGAAGAGGTGCGCCCCGAAGAGGTGCGCTCTGGTGTGACTGCAGTATCGGAAGAGAAGGCCCAGGTCGCTTCGTCGTTGGGGGACGATCCCCAAGCTGTCGCGGAGCCGGTAGCGGAGCCTCGCTCTGATGCGGAGCCCCAGGCCGTTTCCGCATCTGAAGTATTCTATGAGCCCATGCAGGAGTTCTCTCCTGCCGAAGAGGACCCCCAGGAGAAGGCCGCTCGCCTTCGCAGGGAGCGCCTTGCCAAGCAGGCTGAGGAGCTGCAGCGCCAGGAGGAGAATCTGGGCACGGGCAAGGTTCCCCTGTCCGGCGTGCGCACGGCCCTTGTGGTGGTGGGCGTTCTGGTGCTCGTTGCCTTCGCCGTGCTGTATTCCGGTGTCATTCCTTGGTAGGTCGCGAAGGGTTCTGAAGTTCGTGGCCGGTTCTCAGCGTTTCACTTCCACTTTGGTGGCCAAGCTGTGCCTTGTCGCGCTTGTCGCCTTGGCGGTTCTTGCGGTGGTGCTCGGTGCTCGTATGGCTCAGATCGTCACGGAGCTCTCCTACGCACAGACATCGAATATGGTCCTTTCCCAGGCAGATAGCTCGAAGGTGTTTCGGGCCACCTCCGAAGTCCCCGATCTTGTCTCGCTGAAGGGCATGACGGAGTCCGAGGCTCTTGCAGCCTGTGGACGAGGTCCCTCTCTTATGGAAGAAGAGGCTGCGGATGAAAGCGGGGTTCGCACCTGCACGTACGCGCTCACCCATGACAAGGTGAAGGCCGAGGATGGGGAAGTGCGGCTTGTCCTTTCCTTCGACGATGAGGGCAAGGTGGTTATGGCGGGCTTCCGGGCGCCTTTCTCTTGTTTGGGCTTCGGTTCTCTGAGCATGTCTGAAGCGGTGGAAGAGTATCGGGTGCTGCAGACCATGCTCGAAGACGGCGGCGTTACGGTGAACGATGATGACCTCGTGCTTCCAGAGGATCCTCAGAGCTATTCGACCTATGAATCTGATCGGGTGACGGTGATAAGCCAGCTGTGCACCTTCAGGGGACAGTGCGTTGGCGGCGGGGATGTTTCTTGGCAGGGGACCCTCAGCTATGATTACGATAAGGCCAATGAGACGCGAAACCTGGCCTACACGAAAAGATGGGCAGAAATTCGCCTCTATTTCTAATGTTGAGTCTTGCCAAGGTCGTACCGGATGCTATACTTACGAAGTTATCGCAACAAGCGAGGGTAATCCTCCACCTGGTTCGGCGCTTATGGTAGCTGATGGGTACACTGAATAGATGGTACTGACCTCTACTGAGTTGAACCTGGTGCGAATGCCCAGGTTTTTTTGTTGCGTAAAATTCGGGCGGCGAAAGTCGCATAGACGCGAAAGCGTAAGAAGGAGGTGGGCACAATAGCTGCACAAGGTTTTCGTCTCAATGAGAAGATTAACGTTCCCGAGTGCCGTCTCATCAGCTACAACGGTGAGCAGTTGGGCATTTACCCAATAGAGGCCGCTCGACGCATTGCATCTGATGCCGGAATGGATCTTGTGGAGATTGCTCCAAACTCTAATCCTCCTGTTTGCCGAATCATGGACTATGGCAAGTTCAAGTACGATCAGGCCATTAAGGCAAAGCAGGCCCGCAAGAAGCAGTCGAAGGTCGAGATCAAGGAGATGAAGTTCCGTCCCAAGATCGACGTCGGCGACTACAACACCAAGAAGAAGCACGTTCTTCGCTTCTTGGAGCAGGGTTGCAAGGTGAAGATCACCATCATGTTCCGTGGCCGCGAGATGGCTCATCCCGATCAGGGTCTGGGCATCCTCGAGCGTCTTGCTGAGGATCTGAAGGATATCGCGGTAATCGAGAGCAAGCCTAAGATGGAAGGTCGCAACATGCACATGCTCATTGCACCTATTCAGGCTAGCGCTAAGAAAAAGCAGACGACTTCCGACAAGAAGTCCGAAGACCAAGGAAAGGAATAGTTCATATGCCTAAGATGAAGACTCATCGCGGTACCGCAAAGCGTTTCCGTGTAACCGGTTCCGGCAAGATTATGCGTGGTAAGGCTTACAAGAGCCACATTCTGACCAAGAAGAGCCAGAAGCGTAAGCGCAACTTCCGTCATGAGGCCGAGCTGTCCACTGCCGACAACAAGGTAGTAGCTCGCAACCTGGGTCTCCGCTAATTCCGCTTTTAACCTCAACTAAGGAGTGATTGTTAATGCCACGTGTAAAGCGTTCCATTTCCGCAAGGAAGAAGCGTCGCACCGTCCTTTCCCGTGCAAAGGGTTACTACGGCGCAAAGTCTCGTCAGTATCGTCCTGCTAAGGAGCAGGTACAGCACTCTTTGCAGTACCAGTACCGCGATCGCCGCAACAAGAAGCGCGAGATCCGTCGTCTCTGGATCACCCGCATCAACGCTGCTGCTCGTATCAACGGTATGAGCTACTCCACCTTCATGAACGGCCTGAAGAAGGCTGGCATCGCCCTCGACCGTAAGGTTCTCGCCGACATGGCTGTAAACGATGCCCCTGCTTTCGCTGCTCTCACCGAGCTGGCCAAGAAGGCCCTGTAAGCTTCGTTTCATTGCGAATGCCTTAAGCCGGTCCGAATATCGGGCCGGCTTTTTTCGTTTATAGAAGGTGACGAACGGGGTATGCTGGCACGAAGGGGAATCCGGAGTTATAGGACAAAAGAGGGAATGAAAAAAGCCGCGATGCGGCTTACGTTCAGGTTGGTTGTAGCGGGTTTGCTGAGAAAAGGATCTCGTGAAATCCTACTGGGGGAGGGTGACGTCGAGAGCGCCATCGAGGTAATCCATGGCGGCGTCGATGGCCTTGCCTGATGCGCCTCGTGCAATGGCGATGCCGCGGCTGGTGAAGTCGGCTGCCTGCTCCTCGTTGATATCGCTGACGACAACTACGTCTACGCCGAATTGGGAGAAGATCTCGGCAAAGCGAGCATCTACCTTGCCCTTGGCGGGAAGGTTCTGGGAGTTGATGATGGAGTAATCGCGGACGCGATAGTAATTGAAGTTAGTGCAGTACCCGGCATGAGGGGACACTTCGAGTCCTTCGCTGGCTACAACAATGAGCTCCGGGTCTGCCAAGCAGGCAGGCTCGTCCTCCCATTCATCATCTTCAAACATTTCAGAATCGAATTCTGTCAACTTGCTCCCTTTCCCTGACGGATACACCTTAATTCCTGGGTGCTGGGAGCGTGGCCCCTATTCGTTGAAAGGCATGATTGGCGGTAAATACGGCGTTTGCTGTAACATTCTTTCCAATCAATTTATCTGTTTGAGGTAAAAAATCCGCTTTGTTGCTTGCGTCGAGGGAATTCATGGCGGATAATGGCAAAGCTGTTATTCGCAGTTGTCCGTCCCCATAGTCTAAAGGTTAGGACGCGGCCCTTTCAAGGCTGAGATACGGGTTCGATTCCCGTTGGGGGCACCAGAACCAACAGGTCAGTGGCGTAAGCTGCTGGCCTTTTTTATTCGGTCGCTTCTAGAGCCGGCGGAGGTTTCATGAAGAAGCTGATTCAACAGTTCATTAAGTTCGCAGGGGTCGGTGCGGTGGCCTTCGTCATCGACTACGGCTTTCTGGTCATCTTCACTGAGCTCTTCGGTATCAATTACCTCATCAGCGCCACGCTGTCCTTCACCATCTCGGTGATCTTCAACTACGTTGCCTCTATGCGTTACGTGTTCTCTCACAAGGAGGGCATGTCTCGGCGGCGAGAGTTCATCATCTTCGTCGTCCTGTCTGTTCTGGGATTGGGTCTGAACAACTTCTGCATGTACGCGGGCGTAGAGTTCTTCCATATTCATTACCTTGTCACCAAGATCGGTGCGACGGTTATCGTGGCGATCTTCAACTTCGTCACCAGGAAGATTTTCCTAGACGGAGGGGACAGTGCGGACTAGGCTGTAGGGAATCGCTGAAATGAAAGGAGGCGCGCGGTGGCGGTAAAGAGAATCAAGCTGGCCAATTTGGTCTTCGACCCCGCGGGTTTCCTGTCCCATGCCTATGGTCTCTCCTTCCGGCCAGTGGGGAAGTCCTGGGGCAAGTACGATGCCGTTCATGACTGCCTCGTCGTGTCGGGCACCGTCGATTTCTCTACGTACTTCAACGCGCTTCCCGTGGCGAAATGGCGCCAGTACTGTCAGGTGAGGAGCGCCAGGCTGCACCTGAACCTGAAGGGCGCCCCCTGTAAGATTCGGGTTATGGCCTATGGCGAGAAGGGCGGCAGGGTCTCATCTACGTTGGTGGGCACCAAGAAGGTAGATGCGTCCGATGAGTTCCGCGACGTCGAGATAGACCTCTCCTTCGGCGACTCGGTGATGATCGGATTTCGCCTGGTATGCGAGGGCGTCTGCCAGGTTTCCCATTCCTATTACTACGCGCTGGTAGACGAGAACAGGCTTCGCTCTGTCCGCTTGGGGCTCTGCATGACCACTCACGACAAGGATGTGGCGGCCATCCCCAACCTGCATGTCATGGCTGAGGGCATCTTCAAGGCCTATGAGAATGCGGCCGATCACCTGAAGATCCTGCTGGTAGACCAGCGCCCTTCTGTTCCCATGCCCGAAACGGCCCATAGGAAGTCCCTTGAAGAGATGGTCGGCGAGCTCTCGCTGCCTGAAGGCGCGGTAGAGATTCTCCCTACGCCCGTCGTGGGATCGACGGGTTTCGTGGCGCGATCGATGATGCAGGCCCTTTCCCCTTCAGAGAACTTCACCCATCTGGTGATTGTGGGCAGGAACTACAAGATTCACCCTGAGACCATCAGTCGCCTGTACACCATGCTCGTCCTTTTGGCTCCCGAGCATGCCCTGTCGGTTGTTTGCGGCGGAACCTTCACCACCAAGAAGCCCTCAGTGCAGGTGGGCGATGTGTTCTGCGTGTCTCCCCAGACGGGCGCTCAGAAAGCGGTGAAGCAGCCCCTGAACCTCTCGCGCCTCGCTGACACGGTGATTAACGAAACCATCGATGTTAAGGAGAAGGGAGCCTATGCGCCATGGCGCCTGGCATGTCTGCCGGTGCCCCTCATTCGGGATCAAGGGTATCCCCTTCCATTCTTCCTTCATTGCGATGATGTGGAATACGGCATGAGGTCGAACCCTGAATGCCTGGTGATGTCGGGCATTGGCTGCTGGGATGCCGATCGCGCCAGCAGGCTAGGGGAGTCGGTGAACTGCTATCAGTACGTCAGGAACATCCTGGTGGCCAATGCGGTGAACAACTCCTTCCGGGAGGACTTGTTCATGTTGGGCTATTGGCGGCAGTTCCGCTCTTTCCTCAGGCGCTTCGACTACACGTCGGCGGAGCTCTGGCTCGATGGCCTTGAGGACTATCTGAAGGGTCCTCGCTTCCTCGCCACCGCTAACGGACGGGAGATCCTGCACCAAAAGAGCGACCGGGATGCCCGTCTCCTGCCTCTGTCCGAGCTGCCCTCGGGTATCGCGGACAAGGTGGCCGGACATGAGGAGTGGCTGCAGGACCGGGAGAGCCCCAGCGTTCTGAGCCTGCTGGTAGAGGCCATCCCCCATGACCCCCATTATCTGCCCGACTTCATCCTTCGCAAGAAGCCCGGTGTTGTGGGCCTTCATGGCAATGGCATGCCCATTTCGAAGATGATCTTCTGCAGCAGCTTGGTGGCCCTTGATGAGTCGGGAACCCACGGGTGCCTGCGCAGCATGGACAGAGATCGCTACCATGAGATCTGGGAGCGAGCCGAAGAGCTCAGGTACCGATTCCGCAACAGCAGTCGCTATGTGGCTCAGCTGTATCAGGACCAGTGCCGCTCTCTGTGCTTTGGGGACTTTTGGCTCGACAATCTCGCTAAATAGCTGCCCAGTCGCAAGCCCTGTGGGATACAATGAGTCAGTTACAGACAGACTCTGTGCTCTCGTTTGTCGGCACAGGTAGAACGGATGGAAAACCGAACGTATGGCTTTGGGCAAGAAAAAAGGCAAGGGTAAGCATTCCGCTGGCGCAGCAACGTCTAACACGTGGAAGAAGACCGTCGATGACCCCGCTGTTGCAACGGGGAATGCCTTCGGTGTCGATTCTCCCACCACTGGCTGGTCTGAATCTTCCTGGCAGACGCCTACCATGAGTCCGACTGAGGCAGCGAAGCAGAGTACCGAGGCGCTTATCGCCAAGAAGCGTCGCAAGAAGAAGGTGCGCAAGGTTCTGGGCATCATCGCTGCGGTGCTGGTGGCTTTGGTGGCTGCCGCGTATGCAGCGGGTTGCTGGTTCTTCTCCTGTCATTTCTACCCCAACTCCGATTTGGGTGGCATGGATGTCTCCCTGAAGTCCTCTTCCGAGGTTGCCGAGAACCTGGGCACCGCCTCCGAGGAGTATGTGCTCACGGTGGAAGGGGAGAACGGCTTCACCTTCACCTTTGCGCCTGAAGATGCAGCCCTCACCATCGACGCCGACGCTGTGGTGTCTGAGGCCCTGCAGATCTATCCTTGCTGGCAGTGGCCAGTGCAGCTTCAGAGCGACCATGACCTTTCCGCTGCAGTAGAGGCCACGTATGACAACGAGAAGACCCTCGAGTACGTGACCAAGAAGGTTAAGGCCTACAACAAGGATGCCGAGAAGCCCAAGAACGCCACCATCGGCTATGACGAAGATGCCGAAAAGATCGTGGTGATTCCTGAGGAGGCTGGTACCGCCTACGACGCGGAGGCCGTTGCCAAAGCGGTGGAAGGCGCCTGTTGCTGCATGAAGTCGACCCTGACCCTCACCGACGAGGAGCTGGTGCAGCCTGAGATCCTGAAGGACGATCCCCGCCTTGCGAAGGCGGCCGAGGAGGCCAACGGCTTCTTAGGCGCTGACCTGAAGCTCATGCTGGGGGACACCAAGGTTGCCACGGTGAACTCCAAGCTCATTTCCGAGTGGATCACCGTGAACAAGGAATTCAAAGCCACGCTCTCCCAGAAGAAGCTGACGGCATGGGTGGACGATCTGGCCACTCAGTGCGACACGGTGGGCACCAAGCGCACTTTCACCAACCCTAAGGACAAGACCTATAAGGTTTCCGGCGGCGACTACGGTTGGGAGATCGATCACGCCGCGCTGATCTCCTCAGTGAAGAAGGCCGTGAAGAAGGCCCAGACCGGAAAGATCGACATCCCCTGCACATCCACTGCTGCCGCATACAACGGGGAAGGGAAGCCTGATTGGGGCGACCGCTACATCGAGGTGAACCTGACCAAGCAGAAGGCCTACTTCTTCGATGGCGACAAGATCATCTGGAAGGCCGACATTGTGTCGGGAACTCCTGATGGCGTGCATGATACCCCTACCGGCGTCTACGACATCAATCTGAAGGCCAGCCCCCAGAAGCTCATCGGCTATGAGAATGGCAAGAAGATCTACGAGAGCAAGGTGACCTTCTGGATGCCCTTTGATGGTAACGCCATCGGCTTCCACGACGCTACCTGGCAGGCGGCCTTTGGCGGCACCCGCTACAAGAGCGGCTTCGGCTCCCATGGCTGCGTGAACCTGTCCTATTCCAAGGCTCAGGAACTCTACGGCATCATTCAGGTGGGCGACGTGGTGATCGTGCATAAGTAACCATGAGAGAAGAGCCATTTAACAACGCACCCATCGGCATCTTCGACTCCGGCTTCGGCGGCCTTACGGTGGCCCGCCAGGTCATGAAGACCATGCCCGATGAGGACATCATCTACTTCGGCGATTCCGCCCGATGCCCCTATGGCCCCAGGTCCCAGAAAGAGGTCGATGGCTTCGTGCAGCAGATCTGCCGCTTCCTCCTCGAACGTCAGGTGAAGCTCATCCTCATCGCCTGCAACACGGCAACGGCGGCGGGCTTGCGCCATGCGCAGCAGACCTTCGACGTGCCCATTCTGGGCGTTATCGGTCCCGGTGCTCGTGCGGCGGTGCAAGCCACCACCAACCGACGGGTGGGCGTTATCGCCACCAAGGGCACGGTGGAGTCGGGAAGCTACACCAAGGCCATTCGCGGCCTCGACGCGGGCATCACCGTGTTCTCTGTGGCCACGCCCCGTTTCGTGGAAATTGCCGAGCAGGGCATTCGCATGGCGGATGGTCCCATCGAGAATTACACCTCTACTGCATCGAAGGTGTACGTGCGCCCGGAGTTTCAGGAGATCGCCCAGGATTACCTCGATCCTCTGCGACGTTGCGACATAGACACCCTTGTTTTGGGCTGCACCCATTTCCCCTTGCTAAAGGCGCTCATCGGGTCGGTGGCGGGTCGCAAGGTGACTCTCATCGACTCCGCAAAGGAAGCGGCCAGGGATGTGCATGAGACCCTGTCGCGCCGTGGGGATTTGGCGGAGCCCGGCAGGGAGCCCAATTACGAGTTCTTCACCACTGGGTCCGACCTCGATGAGTTCAGGCGCTTCGGATCCCGTGTTCTGCAGATGTCCATGACCTCGGTAAGTCATGTCGACCTGTAAGTGTCCGTAGGTCATCGCCCATGCCGGCGAAGCGGGGAAGGACAGAGAGGCCATTAAGTCCGCAACGGTTCAGCGAGGCTCCGGTTTGCCGATACCAGCGAAGACCGATATGAATAACGTATCTAGCACCAACGGAAAGGAACCTCCCATGCGCGTCATCATCGCAAGCAACAACGCTCACAAGGTGTCCGAGATCGAGAACGCCCTGAGCTTTCCCGATTGGACATTCCAGACCCTGAAGGAGGCGGGCTTGCAGTCCGATCCCGCCGAGGACGCCGACTCCTTCGAGGGCAACGCTCGCATCAAGGCTCAAGCTGTTCGTGCTCTGGCTCCCGATGCCGCGGTACTTGCCGACGATTCCGGTTTGGAAGTTGACTACCTGCAGGGTGCGCCAGGCGTGTACTCCTCCCGCTATGCCGGCGAAGACGGAAACGATGAGGCCAACAACGCCAAGCTTCTCTCTGAGCTTGCGGGGGTTCCCGACGAGCAGCGCACCGCTCGCTTCGTGTGCACCTTGGTGTACATCTCGCCTGAGGGGGACGAACTGGTGGCGCGAGGCACTGTCGAGGGCAAGATCGGCTATGAGGAGCGGGGCCAGGAGGGCTTCGGCTACGATCCTCTTTTCTCCCCCGATGCTTTCGGGGGAGAAAAGACCTTCGCCGAGGTGTCTCAGGCGGAAAAATCCTCGCTATCTCATAGAGGAAATGCGCTTAGGGTATTGCGCGATAAGATTTCATCGTTATAATAGTTCGAGTCGCATGTCGGGATGTGGCGCAGTCTGGTAGCGCGCTTGCTTTGGGTGCAAGATGTCGCAGGTTCGAATCCTGTCATCCCGACCATCGCGACTCTTTTTGTTTTTGGCGCAAAGCCAAGCGAAAACGCGGGTGTGGTTCAATGGTAGAACCTGAGCCTTCCAAGCTCATGACGCGGGTTCGATTCCCGTCACCCGCTCCAGGTATCTATGAAAGGCGCTTCGGGCGCCTTTTTTGTTTCCCAAAGGAGCCTTGCCATGCAGCAGATTCGCATTCTCTTCGTGTGCCACGGCAATATCTGCCGTTCTCCCATGGCGGAGTTCGTCATGAAGGATCTGGTGAACAAGGCAGGCGTTGCCGATCACTTCTGCATAGAGAGCGCTGCCACCAGCTCAGAGGAGCTGGGCAACCCCGTGCACTGGGGAACCCAGGAGGTGCTGCAGGAGAACGGTATCCCCTTCACGCCTCGTAAGGCTCGCCGCCTGAACAAGTGGGACGCTTGCTCCTGGGATCTCATCATCGGCATGGATGACGCCAACGTCCGCAACATTCATCGCATGCTGGGATCCGATCTGTCCGCTCAGGTGTATAAGCTCATGGAATTCTGCGGCTCCGACGCCGATGTGGCTGATCCTTGGTACACCGGGGACTTCGAGACCACGTACTGCGATGTGATGGCCGGATGTCGAGCCCTTCTGGCCTCTCTGCGCCGATAGGGAAGGCCTCGTGTGATATTCCATTGCCTTTTCACCCTGGTTCGTTTCGGTCTGCTACAGTAGAGCCATTGTCGTTAGAGAGGAATGCCCATGGACGTTCAGCTTCTGTACCATACTCCCGACCCGGAGCGGGCCATCGCTACCGCTGCCCGCCTGTGCTATGCGCCGGTAGGAGCTGCAGAGCTTATGGAGACCATGAGCGAGGAGCGCATGCATAGCGTTCTGAAGACCATCATGACCAGTGGTCACTTCTCTACCCTCGAGCATGCCAGCTACACCTTCGCCATCGACGGGGTGTCGCGCGCTCTCACCCATCAGCTGGTTCGCCATCGTCTTGCCAGCTACAACCAGCAGTCCCAGCGCTACGTGGCCTTTAAGGACGGGTTCCCTGCGGTGACGCCTCACACGGTCGCCGCCGATCCTGATTGCCAGAAGGTCTTCGACGAGACCCTCGCAGTCATCGCCGATGCCTATCAGAAGCTCCTCGATGCCGGCATTCCCGCAGAGGATGCGCGCTACCTGCTCCCCAATGCGGCGGAAACCAAGATCGCCGTGACTATGAACGTTCGTGAGCTGCTGCACTTCTTCAACCATCGCTGCTGCAACCGAGCCCAGTGGGAGATTCGTGAGCTGGCCAACCGCATGCTAGAGCTGGTTCGCCCCACCGCTCCCTACATCTTCCTAGATGCCGGCGCCCCCTGTGTGTCCGGCCCTTGCCCTGAGGGAAAGATGACCTGCGGCAAGCCCTATCCCAAGGTGGTGCGTGACTAGCATGGGCGACAAGGACGTGAGCCGCGCCATCTCCGAGGATGGCGAGAAGAAGACCCATATCGGCGGTCAGGCCCTTATCGAAGGTGTCATGATGCGAGGCCGCTACAACTGGGCGGTGGCGGTTCGGGAGCCTAACGGCAACATGTACACCGAGGAGGCCGACCTGGCCTCCGGCAAGGACAAGAACAGCTGGCTGTACTGGCCCGTCATTCGCGGATGCACGTCTTTTGTAGAGTCCCTGGCCTTGGGATTCAAGGCTCTTACGGTGGCTGCCGACCACGCCTTTAACGATGAGGAGGCTGACGAGGAGGAAGAGTTCGGCACCGGCGAGATGGTGCTCTCTATGGTGCTGGGCATTGCCCTGGCCCTGGCCCTGTTCATCGTGGTGCCCGCGGTGGTTACCAACCTCCTTGTGGGCGAGTACGATCAGGACACCCTGACCTGGAACATCGTCGATGGCGTCCTGCGCGTGGTGGTGTTCATTTTCTACATCTGGCTCATTGGGCGCATGTCCGACATCAAGCGCATGTTCGCCTATCACGGTGCCGAGCATAAGACTATCCATTGCTTCGAGCACGGGCTGCCCCTAACTCCGGAGAATGCGCGGCAATTCCCCCGTCTGCACGTGCGGTGCGGTACGGCCTTCCTCATCACCGTCATGCTGATCGCCATCGTGGTGTATACCGTGGTCCCTCTCGATGACCTGATCAGGGCCTGGGGCATCACCGACACGGTTCCCAAGCTGATTCTGGTCATGTTGGTGCGCGTTCTGCTGCTGCCCCTCATCGCCGGCTTCTCCTATGAGGTCACCGTGAAGTGGGCGGGCACCCATCCTGATAGCCCGCTGGTGAAGGTCATCCTCTGGCCTGGTCTGCAGATGCAGCGTCTTACTACCCATGAGCCCGATGACGATATGCTGGAATGCGCCATCGCTGCCATGAAGCTGGTCATCGCCCGCGAGGAACAGGAAGCTAAGAAGGCGCAAGCTGTCGGCTAATTCGGTCGCGAGCCTCTGTTGCTGCTCTCCGACTCCGGCTTTCAGCTCGTGAGACTCGGGGCCAATTCGGTTGCGGAATTTTTCATCCCGCAGGTCTTGTTGCGGGAAAAAACGGTATGCTAGCAAAGTCTTTGTGCCTGCCCCGACAGTTGGGGCAGATCCCCTCGCACGTAAAATCATGAAAGGGGTATCGTGTGAAGCTAGTAGTGACCGAGAAGAACATTGCGGCTCAGAAGATCGCTGAGCTGCTCGGCGTGGGAAAGCCCAAGAGCGACAAGGTGTATTCAACGCCTGTGTACCGCTTCACCCGTGACGGTGAGGAATGGGTGACCATCGGCCTTCGTGGCCATATCCTCGCCCCCGACTTCGCTCCCAAGCTCGAGTACAAGAAGCGTGGAGGATGGCGGGGCATCGGCGTCGACGGAGAGATTCTCCCCGCAAACATTCCCGCTGATCTTCCTAAACCACCCTACAAATATAAGCGCAAGCCCTACGCGCCCGACGGCATCGAGCTCACCAGTTGGAAGATGGAGGCTCTGCCGTATCTGGTGTACGCCCCCATTGAGAAGCTTCCCAAGGAGAAGGAGATTATCCGCTCCCTGAAGAATCTCGCCAAGAAGGCTGACAGCATCGTCATCGCCACGGACTTCGACCGTGAGGGCGAGCTCATCGGCATGGATGCCCTGGCTTGCGTGAAGCAGGTGAACGAGACGGCACCCGTGAGCCGCGCGCGCTATTCCGCCATCACCAAGGAAGAGATCACCCATGCCTTCGAGAACCTGGTCGATCTTGACATGGATCTCGCTCAGGCTGGCGCCTCCCGTCAGGACATCGACCTTATCTGGGGCGCGGTGCTCACGCGCTTCATGACCCTGGTGAAGTTCGCCGGCTATGGCAACGTGCGCTCCGCAGGCCGCGTGCAGACCCCGACCCTCGCCCTTATCGTGGCAAGGGAGCGAGAGCGCTTGGCCTTCGTCCCCGAGGACTACTGGGTCATCAGGGGCGCCTTCAAGGTGGAAGGGGAGCAGCTCACCGTTCCTCACGCCACGGCCCGTTTCAAGGAGCTGGCCGCTGCTCAGGCTGTCATGGATGCGGTGGAGCCCGCAACCTCCGGCGTGGTCTCCGACATCGAGAAGAAGTCCCGCCGCGTGAACCCCCCGGTGCCCTTCAATACCACTAGCCTCATGGCCGCCGCCTCTGCCGAGGGCCTGACTCCCGCCCGCACCATGCGCCTTGCGGAGAGCTTGTACATGAGCGGCTACATCTCTTATCCCCGTGTCGACAACACGGTGTATCCTTCCAGCCTGAACCTGAAGGATATTGTGACCCGCATCTCCGGCAACCCTGCCTACCGTCCCTATTGCCAGAAGCTCCTCGCCGCAGGCAAGCTCACGGCAACGCGCGGCAAGACGGAGACCACGGACCATCCCCCCATCCATCCTACCAACATGGCCACCCCGGACGATCTGGGTCCTGCGGAGTACAAGCTCTACAACCTCATCGCCCGCCGTTTCCTGGCCACTCTGTCCGGTCCCGCTACCGTAGAGGGCACCAAGGTCTCTATTGCGGTGGAAGGGGAGACCTTCGTGGCCAAGGGCGACGTGCTGGTGAACCCCGGTTTCCGCGAGATTTACCCCTATGGCCTGAAGAAGGACGAGCAGCTTCCCGCTATGGAGGTGGGCCAGCAGGTGGGCTTCGATGGCGCCACCATGGAAAAGAAGCAGACCGAGCCTCCTGCCCGCTATTCCCAGGGCAAGCTCATTCAGGAGATGGAACGTCTGGGCTTGGGTACCAAGTCGACCCGTCACTCCATCATCGAGCGTCTGTACGACGTGAAGTACGTGCAGAACAACCCCATCGAGCCTTCGGCTTTGGGCATGGCGGTGTGCGATGCCCTGGGTCAGTTCGCCCCTCATATCACCAGCTCTGACATGACCAGGGATCTGGAAGAGAAGATGACCAGCATCGCCAAGGGTGAGGCCACCCGCACCGAGGTGGTAGATGTGTCCCGCGACCTGCTGGCAACCCAGTTGGCAGATCTCATGCCCCATACCGAGGAGATCAAGGACGATCTGGCCGACGCGGTGGCCGCCGATGCCTACGTGGGCAAGTGCCCCAAGTGCGGCAAGGATCTGCAGCTGCGAGCTTCTTCCAAAACCAAGAGCATGTTCATTGGCTGCGCCGGCTGGCCCGACTGCGACGTCACCTATCCGCTGCCCAAGGGAAAGATCGAGGCTCAGGAGGAGCCCTGTCCTACCTGCGGTATGCCTCAGGTGAAGGTCACCGCTTTCCGCACGAAGCCTCGAGTTATCTGCATCGACCCCGAGTGCTCTACCAATAAGGAGCCCGATGTCGAGGTGGGCACCTGCCCGGTATGCGCCGAGCACGGAAAGACCATGAAGCTGGTGGCCCACAAGAACCCCCGCACTTTGAAGCGCTTCATTCGCTGCGAGAACTACGATGAGTGCCAGGTTGGCTACCCTCTGCCTCAGGTGGGCGCCATTACGGCAACGGGGGAGACTTGCGAGAGCTGTGGCGCTCCGCTGGTGATCGTCACCACCAATCGCGGTCCCTGGAAGCTGTGCCCCAACTTCAGCTGCCCCGCGAAGGAAGAGGCTAAGGCCGCAAAGGAGCAGAAGGCCGCCGAAAAGGCTGCCGCTAAGAAGGCTCCGGCAAAGAAGACCGCTGCCAAGAAGACTACGGCAAAGAAGACCGCCGCCAAGAAAACCACCACGCGAAAGACCGCTGCCAAGAAGACCGCCGAGGCTTCTGGCTCTGCGAACGAGTAGGCCGTTAGGCTGGTCTCGGGACGGTGGTCAGACGCCTCCCCGGGCGGGCAGATAAGCAAGCCCAAGGACAGGTCGTTAGGCTGGTCTTAGACTACGGCGCCTTCCTTCGTCCTATAATCAAGCAAGATACGTTCATTCAGATAAGGATGTGAACCAACATGGCCCATATGTATTTCCCCGTCGACCTTCTGAATCGCTTCTGCAACGATGCCTTCGAGAAGTTCGGCTTCACCGCTGACGAGGCACAGGTCATCACCGACGTGCTGCTGCTCTCCGATAAGTACGGCATCGAGTCCCATGGCATGCAGCGCCTGAGCCGTTACCACAAGGGCATCGAGAAGGGCATGATCAAGCCTGAGGCCAAGCCCGAGGTGGTCTTCGAGAGCCCTGTTTCCGCGGTGATCGATGGTCATGACGGCATGGGCCAGCTCATCGGCAAGTTCGCCATGGAAAAGTGCATCGAGAAGGCCAAGACCACCGGCATGGCCGTGGTGTCCGTGCGCAATTCCAACCACTACGGCATCGCTGGTTACTACGCCAAGATGGCCGTCGATCAGGGCCTCATCGGCATGTCCTTCACCAACTCCGAGGCCATCATGGTTCCCACCTTCGGCTCTAAGGCCATGCTGGGCTCTAACCCCATCGCCCTGGCCGTTCCCGCCGACCCCCATCCCTTCATCTACGATGCTTCCACCACGGTGGTAACCCGCGGCAAGCTCGAGATGTACCGCAAGGCCGAGAAGCCCCTGCCCGATGGCTGGGCTCTCGACAAGAACGGTCGTCCCTCCAACGACGCCGAGGACGTGCTGAAGAACATCCTGGCCAAGGCTGGCGGCGGCATTATGCCCCTGGGCGCCTCCGAGGAGATCACCGGCTCCCACAAGGGCTTCGGCTACGGTATGATCTGCGAGATCTTCTGCTCTATCCTGTCCCAGGGCCTCACCTCTAACCATACGCACACCGACGGCAAGGGCGGCACCTGCCATGGCTTCGTGGCCATCGACCCCGCTGCCTTCGGCGACCCCGATCAGATCAAGGCTCACTTCTCCGTGTTCCTGCAGGAGCTCCGTGACGCTCCTAAGGCTGAGGGCCATGACCGCATCTACTGCGCAGGCGACAAGGAGGTCGAGGCGCTCGATCGCGCTCTGACCGAGGGCATCGCCGTCGACGTGAAGACCGTTATCGAGATGAAGCAGATGTGTGAGTACCTGGGCCTCGACTTCACCGCCTACTTCGGCGATGTGAAACTTGACGAGAGCGGCTTCACCACTCTGTACTAGGAGGAACCATGCGGACACTCGACCCCAAGCAGATCGGGGAGGTGGTGTATCAGGCCATCCCCAAGCTGGCCTGTGAGCTGCCTGACGATATCCTCGCTGGCCTTCAGAGCGCCTACGAAGCGGAAGACAATCCTCGCGGCAGGGAGATCCTCTCCCTGCTGACGCGCAACGCTCAGATCGCCAAGGACGACCAGGTTCCCCTGTGCCAGGACACCGGTACGGTATGGGTGTGCCTCGAGGCCGGCCCCGATGTGCTGATTCCCGGCGACATCTTCAGCTGCGTGAACTCTGCGGTGGCTAAGGCCTACACCGAGGCAAAGCTGCGCAAGTCCCTGTTGCGCGACGCCTTCTTCGATCGCACCAACACCCAGGACAACACCCCTGCGTTCTGCGAGATTCATCTGGTAGATGAGCCCGGGGTTGCTAGGCTGCACATCATGCTGAAGGGCGGCGGCTCCGACAACGCCAGCCGCGTGGTGATGCTGGCCCCTGGCGCTGGTAAGCAGGGCATCATCGACGAGTTGCTGGATTGCCTCGACCACAAGGCCGCCAACGCCTGCCCTCCGCTGATCATTGGCATCGGCATCGGCGCCACCTTCGACAAGGTGGGCGGTTTGGCCAAGCGTGCCCTCACTCGTCCGGTGAACCAGGTGCATCCCGACCCTCAGGTGGCCGCCTTCGAGGCCGAGCTCCTTTCCATCGTGAACGGAACCGGCATCGGCCCAGGGGCGCTGGGAGGAAAGACCACCGCTCTGGGCGTGAAGGTGAACACGGCACCCTGCCATATCGCCGCACTGCCTCTGGCCATCAACATGGGCTGTTCTGCCATGAGGAGGGGCACCTATGAACTGTAAGCATCTGACGCTGCCTCTAACTAAGGAGGCTCTGGCCGACCTGCAGGCAGGGGACTACTGCCTGCTCACGGGCCCTCTGTACACCCTGCGCGACGCTGGCCATGTGCGCCTTATGGCGGAATTGGCTGAGCAGGGGAGCCTTCCCTATGATCTGGAAGGACAGACCATCTTCTACGCCGGCCCCACTCCTGAGGCTGCGGGTCGTCCCTTCGGTGCGGTGGGCCCCACCACGTCTTCCCGCATGGATTTCGCCGCACCCGCCTTGCATCGTGCGGGCATCGTCGCCACGTTGGGCAAGGGCAAGCGCAGCGCCGAGGTGCACGAGGCCTGCAAGGAGACGGGCTCGGTGTACCTCATCGCATGTGGAGGAGCTGCGGCTTTTCTGGCCAAGTGCGTGGTAAGTTCCACTACCGTGGCTTATGATGATTTGGGGACTGAGGCCCTTCGGCGTATCTGGGTAGAGGATATGCCGGCGTTCGTCGCTATCGACACCCAGGGCCGCGACATTTACGAAAACTAGCGCATCTGCGCTTTCCTTAGGACAAGCATATGGATCAAACTCAGGGCACGGGCCCGGGAATCTTCATAACCTTCGAAGGCGGCGACGGAGCCGGTAAGACCACCCATATCAATTTCCTGGCAGGATGCCTGCGGGATCTGGGCTATGAGGTGGTCTGCCTTCGCGAGCCAGGGGGAACCGTCATCGGCGAGTCCCTCCGTCAGGTGGTGCTCGACGCCGACAACTCCATGATGTGCGACGAGGCGGAGCTTCTCATCTATGAGGCCGCCCGCGCCCAGGTGGTGAAGGAGGTCATCATTCCCGCCCTCGCTCAGGGCAAGGTGATTCTCTGCGATCGGTTCTATGATTCCACCGTTGCCTATCAGCACTACGGCAGGGGCCTTCCCCTGGCCTTCGTGCGCCAGGCCAACGCTTTCGCCTGCCAGGGAGTGCATCCCTGCAGGACCATTCTGCTTTCCACGGGCTCCTCGGTAGAGGAGAGCCTTACCCGCGCGACTCACCACGGTCAGGCCGACCGCCTCGAGCAGGCGGGCGCTACCTTCCACGGCAATGTGAACGAGGCCTTCCTGGCCATTGCCGCTGAGAACCCCGAGCGCATTCGCGTGGTGTCTTCCTCGACCCCGAAGGACGTGACGGCACGGCAGATCTTCTCCGAGCTGGCCGATGTGTTCGGCTGGGATGTCGATGAGCAGTTCCCCCTGTCCTTCTTCGAGCCCATTCTGCAGATGGACACTTCAGCTAAGGCAGTTATCGAGCAGGGGGCCTAAGGTGGCCGATGTCTTTGACAGCGTGTACGGTCAGCCCCTTGTCCGTCAGTATCTGAGGGCCTGTATCGCCAATCATCAGGTGGGGCAGGGCTATCTCTTCACGGGTTTGGCTGGTTCTAACAAGACCCAGGCCGCCTATGCCTTCGCGCAGGCCATTCTTTGCGAGAAGGATGGATGCGGCCAGTGCGATGACTGCGTCAGGGTCATGCGCAGGAAGCACCCTGATGTGCACTTCTTGTCTCCTGGCGGCGCTTCGGGCTATCTCATCGAGCAGATTCGCCAGGTGGTGGCTGAGATCGGTCTGGCTCCCATCCGCGCCAAGAAGAAGGTCTACATCTTCGATCGCGCCGACCTTTTGGGCACCTACGCGGCCAACGCCTTCCTGAAGACCCTCGAGGAGCCTCCTGACGATGTGGTCATCATCCTCTTGGGCCGTACGGCTGAGAGCATTCTTCCCACCATCGTGTCCCGTTGTCAGGTGGTGCCCTTCAGGCACATTCCCGCTTCCGAGGCGGCGGGCATCGTGGTGCAGAACACCGGTGTCTCCGAGCAGCGGGCGGTCTATGCCATAGAAGCGTGCGGTGGGTCTATCTCCGAGGCAGTGTCCTTCGTGAAGGATACCGAGCGCCTGGCGTTTCGCACCCGGGTGCTGGCCATCATGGGCTCTTTGGCGGATGCCGACGACATGCAGGTTCTGAAATGCGCCAGCGAACTCGTACTGAAGGCCAAGGCTCCCCTCGATGCGGTGCGGGTCGCCCAGCAGGCCGAGCTCGAGGCCAACGCCGACTTCCTGGCCAATTCCGCCATCAGGCGCATCGAAGCCCAGAATAAGAACGCCCTGGCCCGTAAGGCCTCTTTGTACCTGCGGCAGACCACGGCCATCATCTCCTCCTGGCTGCGGGATGTACTCATGGTGTGCTCGGGAACCGCTGATCGCATCATCAACGTCGATGTGACCGATTCTGTAGCTGCTGCCGCTGCGCGCACCGACATTTCCCGGGTTTCCCGCGCTTTGCGAGAGGTGGAGGATTGCGATAGGGCCATCGCTTATAATGTATCCCCTGAAACTTGTATCGATGTACTCCTCCTGAATATCCGAGAGGTTCTCTATGACACTAGTAGCGCCTATTAGGCTGCAATATGACCCTAAGATCCTGTGGTTCGATCCGGCGGGTCTCGACATAAAGTCCGATGACCCCGTTATCGTCGAAACGGCACGGGGCCTCGAATACGGCACGGCGGCAGGAAACCTCACCGAGGTGGAAGATGACGTCATCGCCGAGCTGAAGAGCCCTCTGAAGCCGGTGCTGCGCATCGCCACCGAAGAGGATGAGATTCAGCGCCTCGAGATGCGCCGTCTCTCCTATGAGGCTCTGCCCATCTTCAAGGAGATCGCCGCCGAGACCAACGAGAGCATGCACCCGGTGATGGTGGAATATCTCTTCGATGGCAGCAAGGCCATCTTCCTGTTCGAATCCGAGGAGCGCAACGACTTCCGCGAGCTGGTGCGCCGCCTCACCGCCAAGCTACATATTCGCGTGGATATGCGCCAGATCGGCGTGCGCGATGGCGCCCGTATCATCGGCGGTCTGGGTCACTGCGGTCAGGAGCTGTGCTGCTGTAGGCTCGGCGGAGAGTTCTGCCCGGTCTCTATCCGCATGGCGAAGGCCCAGGACCTGTCCCTGAACCCTCAGCAGATCAGCGGCGTCTGCGGCCGCCTTATGTGCTGCCTGCGCTACGAATACGACACCTATAAGGACTTCAAGAGCCGCGCCCCTAAGCAGAACGCCCTCATCGACACCCCTGAGGGCCCTATGCGCGTCTGTGAGCTCGACACCCCTCATGAGCAGGTCGTCCTTCGCACGGAAGAGGGCAAGCGCATTCGCATCCCCCTGTCTGAGTTCGATCCCCCTGAGGAGGGCATGAACCGTCCCAAGAGCATCGGCGACGCCTTCTTCACCTACGCCAACCAGGACAACCAGCAGGTGAGCACCGCATCTCTTGGCGATATCTCCGCCTTCACGGTGCAGGACAAGCTTGCTGAGGGCGGTCAGATTCACCATAACAAGGTGCGCAGGGAACAGTCCCACGGAGCCGAGGAGTCCCAGGATAAGCGCCCCGGCGCCTCCTTCCGTCGCCGCCGCCGTTCCTCCGCCTCTCAGAAGCAGGAGGGCACCAACAGCGCTTCTGAGACCAGGACGCAGAAGTCCCCTGAGACCGCAAAGCAGCCCAAGCCCGCTAAGTCCCAGCAGGGCAAGGACGGCAAGGATCGGGAGTCCCAGGAGAAGAAGCTTTCCAGCAGCGCCCGTCGCCGTCGCCGTCGCTCTGCGGCCCGAGGCAAGGACGCCGCGAAGCAGGCTCAGGATACCGCTTCCCAGAATCAGAACCATCAGAAGGCCAAGCAGCAACGCCAGCCCGAGTCGAAGGCCGACGCTACCCCTAAGGCCCCTGCGGCTTCCTCCCATAGGAGGGCCCGTCGTCGTAGCCATCGAACCGGAGGAGAGGGAAATGAGTCTTAACTCAGCTCTGCTTACCGACTTGTACCAGCTCACCATGGCCCAAGGCTATTGGGAGAAGGGCAAGGTCAACGAGGAAGCCTGCTTCCACATGACCTTCCGTGAGAACCCCTTCCACGGAGGTTACGCGGTTGCCTGCGGCATCGATCAGCTCTGCGAGCTGGTAGAGGACTTCCACTTCACCCAGGAGGACATCGACTACCTGGCCAGCCTTACGGCACCAGGTGGCGGAAAGCTCTTCAAGGAGGAGTTCCTGAGCTACCTTCTGAGCATGGAGCCCGCCCTCGACATCTACGCGGTTCGCGAGGGCGAGATTGTCTTCGCCAACGAGCCCATCGTCAGGGTCACGGGTCCCATCCTGCAGTGCCAGATCATCGAGACGCCGCTGCTGAACGCCATGAACTTCCAAACCCTCATCGCCACCAAGGCCGCCCGCATTTGCAATGTGGCTCAGGCCCCGGTGGCTGAGTTCGGCCTGCGTCGCGCTCAGGGTCCCGCGGGCGGTCTGTATGCCTCTCGCGCTGCGGTGGTAGGTGGCTGCTCTTCCACATCTAACGTCCTCGCCGGTGCGATGTTCGACATTCCCGTGTCCGGCACCCATGCCCATTCTTGGGTCATGTCCTTCGACTCCGAGCTCGAAGCCTTCCGCGCCTACGCCGAGGCCATGCCCAATAACTGCGTGCTTCTCATCGATACCTATGATGTAGAGCAGGGCCTCGAGAACGCCATTACGGTGGGTCTGGAAATGAAGGCCCGCGGTCAGCGCCTCATGGGCGTTCGCATCGATTCCGGTGACTTGGCCTGGTTGGCCAAGATGTGCCGCAAGCGCCTTGATGAGGCCGGTCTCACCGATACCGGCATCGTCCTTTCCAACGACCTCGATGAGTACTTGGTGAACTCCATCCTCGGACAGGGTGCGAAGGTGAATTCCTGGGGCATCGGCACCAAGCTGGCCGCATCCTACGATCAGCCTACCCTCGGCGGCGTCTACAAGCTCTCCGCGGTGCGTCCCGAAGGTCAGGATGCGTGGGAGGACTGCATCAAGATCAGCGAGCAGTCCGTGAAGCTCACCACCCCCGGCGTGCTCGACGTGCGCCGTTACTTCCATGAGGACGGACGCCTTGCCGGCGACATGGTCTTCGATGTGAATGCCGGCGTCGATGAACGAGAGCAGATCATCGACCCCTCTGACCGCCTGCGTCGCAAGATCTTGGCGGGCAAGCGCTATGAGACGTTGCTGCGTCCTCTGGCCCTGAAGGGCAAGGTGTGCCTCACTGCCGAGGATCGTGACGCCATGACCGCACAGCAGCGTGTTCGTCAGGGCCTCGATACCCTCGACGAGTCTCAGAAACGTCTTACCAATCCCCATAGCTATCCCGTTGGCCTTGAGCGGAGCCTCTTCAAGCGTCGCGAGGCCTTGGTCGATGAGCTCAGGGGCCAATAGGGCACGGTGCCTAGGCACTCGGTGCTTGCTTACGAAAGGAATAGGATGGGATTCAAGTTCAACCTCATAGTCGATTCCTGCTGCGACCTCTCCTCCTCGTACTTTGGGGAGGAAGGGGTCGAAGTTCTGAACTTCACCTATAACCTCGACGGCGTCGACCATGTCGACGATTTCTTCGAGACCCTTTCCCCTCATGACTTCTATGAGAACATGCGCTTTGGGGCATCTCCCACAACCTCTCAGGTGACGCCTGTGCATCTGCGGGAGATGATGGAGAAGTTCGCCGATTCCGAGCTTCCCACGCTGTTCCTGTGCTTCAGCAGCGGCTTGTCCGGAACCTATGACGGTGCGGTGCTGGTGGCTGACGCTCTGCGCGAGGAGTATCCCGACTTCGATTTGCGCGTGGTAGATACCAAGCTGGCCAGCGTGGCAGAAGGCTCTTTGGTGAATGAGATTTTGAAAGTTCGTCGTGCGGGAGCCACTATCGACGAGGCTCTTGCTGCAACCGCTGAGGTTCGCCGCAACCACACCTGCCTGTTCATGGTTGACGATTTGGAAGCCCTCAGCCGCGGCGGCCGCATTCCTTCCACCGTTGCATCAGTGGGATCCGTTCTCGATGTGAAGCCGATGCTCAGCATCGGCGATGATGGCAAGCTGACCATGTGCGGTGTGTCCCGTGGACGCAAGAAGGGCATCAAGTCCCTGTGCAATCACGTTGCCAAGAACCTAGGGGATGAGGGGCAGGAGAAGGTCACCATCTATGTGGCCCATTCTGATTGCCCTGATGATGCTGAGAGGCTGAAGGAGCTGGTGTGCAAAACGGCGCCGAAGGCGAAGGTTCTCATTGCCAACATCGGTCCGGTGATCGGCAGCCATGTGGGTCCTGACATGTTGGCGGTTTCCTTCGTGAAGCCATCGGCTGCCCAGATGAAGGTTATGTAGAAGCGGGGCTGCGGCCTCGGATGAAATAAGTGTCGGGGCCTCGGATGAAATAAGTGTCGGGGCCTCGGCTTCGGATTAGGTGATTGACGAGGCGGCGGCCTCGATGCAACTTTGAAAGGACAATCATGCGTTTTGTGTTTGCTGGCGACACCCACGTGGGCGAGCGCGTATCTCAGAATCTGGTTGATGCCGGCTTCGAGCTGGCGGAGGGAGTCGAGGAGGCGGACGTCGTTCTGACCTACAGCGTTACCCAGGCTGCCCTCGAGGACATGTACTTCGATACCAACGGTATCCTGCAGCTGGCTCGCGAGGGCGCTTGCTTCATCGACCTGAGCCCTTCCACCCCCACCTTTGCTCGTGAACTCTACGCTCTGGCTCAGACGTCGAACATGCAGTCTATCGACGCGCCTCTGGTGGTTCGCGACATCACCTCTCATGACGCTTACGCTAACCGCGAGGGCCTTGCTGTGTTCGTGGGCGCCGAGGAATCTGCCTATGTGCAGTTCGGCTCCGTTCTCGATGCCATCGCTTCTGGCGTGTTCTACATGGGTGAGCCTGGTGCCGGTCAGTTGGCAAAGGCCACCCAGACCATTCAGCTGGCTTCCCAGCTGGTTGGCGTGATGGAAGCTGCCGCTCTGAATCGTGCTGAGCATCAGGACGCTGGCGATGCGCTGCGTCTGGCCGTGCAGATGGGTCTGGCTGCTCCTGCCTGCGAGAGCGTGTATCGCTGCATCGCCGACGAGCACTTCCACGGTACCTACACCGCTCAGGCTCTCGCTGCTGAGCTGGCCGCCGCTATGCTCTGCGCCGAGGAGACCGACCAGATCTTGCCTCAGGCCGAGGCTGCCGTGAACCTCATCGAGCTTTTCCTGGTGGTGGGTGGCACCGATATGGCCGTTCCTGCTCTCAGCCTGGTGTATCGCGAGGAGGAGGACACCAAGAAGTTCGGCCTCGATTGGTCTCGCGCTCAGGGCATGTATGACGATGGCTGCGGCGATCACGAGTGCGAGTGCGGCCATGACCCCAACGACCCTAACCATGAGTGCTGTGGCAAGCATGACCACGGTCACAACTATCACGAGGACGACGACTACGATCCTTACGAGGATGAGTATCCCTCTCGTTCCGGCATCGACTACGCTGATGCCGATGAGGCCTATCTTGGCGGTTTCGGTGGATACTCTGCCAACTAGCTGCAACCTATGTCCCAGGAACTGCGGGGCGAATCGGGCTGAAGGCCAGGCGGGCGTTTGCGGCGCAGACGACACCCTGCGCATTGCCCGTGCCGCCCTGCATCTTTGGGAGGAACCCTGCATCAGCGTAGGTGCAGGTTCGGGCACGGTGTTCTTCACCGGTTGCCCTCTGCGGTGCGTGTATTGCCAGAACTACGATATCGCCCATGGCGATCACGGCACCGTCATCTCCCTGAGAAGGCTCGAGGACATTTATCTCGAGCTGCAGGATCAGGGGGCTGCGAACATCAATCTCGTGACGGCCACGCAGTATGTGCCTCAGGTGGTGCAGACCATTCGGGGCGCTAGGCAGCGTGGCCTGCGTCTTCCTGTGGTGTTCAACACCTCGGGGTACGAGACGGTGCAGACCATCGAGCTCCTGCGAGGCACGGTAGATGTGTACCTTGCCGATTTCAAATATTGGAAGAGCGATGAGTCTGACGCAGCCGTTCGCTATTCCCATGCCAAAGACTACTTCTCCGTTGCGGTAGATGCCCTTGATGCCATGGTGGCTCAGATAGGGGAGATGCAAGTGCAAGGGGACGTGCTGACCCGCGGTGTGGTCCTTCGTCATCTTCTGCTTCCCGGACGCTTGCAGGATTCTATGAAGCTTATGGCCTTCCTATGGGATCGTTACGGCGACTCCGTTTTGTATAGCGTCATGAATCAGTACACCCCGGTGAGGCAGGTTCCGGGCATGCCTGAGCTGGATGCCTCTCCTTCTGAGGCTGAATACGAGGTTCTTCTCGATTTCCTTGATGATCTGGGCATGGACCAGTATTTCTGGCAGGAGGGTGGAGCAAACAAGGAGAGCTTCATTCCGCCCTTTGACAACACCGGTGTCTACCCGGAGCGTTCTTAGCCAGGTTTGGAATGGCGCAGGTGCTAAGCCTGCAGCGAGCCCGGCGCGTCCGTGCCATGCGTTGCTCCTGCTTGGCCTCTGCTTGTTTAGGCGGGCATGCGCGTTTGCATCTCGGTGATGTTCTTCCAGAGGCGTTTGGGCATCTGCTTCATCTGCAGCTCGGGGTTGTAGCGTTCGCTTATGCAGAGGCTGTTGAAGTACCGTACCCACGCATCCTGCATATGCAGGTCGTTAGCGGTCTGGTCTGGTGGGGTGACATCTCCTATGACGAGCCCCCAGCTTCTGCCGTTCCAGACTCCGGACATCTTGTGGGTTTCATCGAAGATGACGAATTGCTGGGTGTTGAATCGAGCCGAGAACCAAGGCATGAGCAAGGGAATCACTTTGGCGTTGGGGTTGCAACGGGCGAACCAGATGCCGTTTTCTAGGTGCTGAAAGCGAATGAACTGCACCATCTTCTCCCGTTCGTTCAGCACTTGCCTGCGCAGCGATTCAAGCGCATGGGTGACAGGGTCCGCCAGATTGTTCAGTACGGAAGGCGCTTGCTTCTGAGCGCATGCTGACGTGCAGCTTCCCTTCTTTGGGCAGCATGCGCATTCTCTGCAGTTTCCCAAGAGTCTTTTAGTGAAGGTGAAGACAGTGAGCGGTGCGTAGGGGTTGTCCGAGGCTGCAGCGACAGAAAGGTGGTCGAACACTTCCTGACCATAGGAGCGCAGGATGCTCCTACGCACCTGCATGGCGGCTTTCATGTCCGTTTCTACCGTGCGCTCTATTTGGCCGATCTGCAGCTGTAAGTTGCGAGGGCCGAGAATGCTGGTGGGGGTTTCGCGGGCCTTTAGGGACAGGTATACGCAGGTGAGGATGCCCTCGAAGCTTTCATCGTACAGGTAGGCCAGGGGCTGGCCTTCCTTGGCGAGGGTTTGGTAAGGGTTGTACGCTGCGATGGTCATGATCTGCTCCGTTTCGCGGTCTCGGCCTGCCAGTACAGTTGTGCACCCCAATCAGGGGCGGCGAGGGAAGATGCGGGAAGCTTCGGGGGAGTGATGCTTTCCGCCTGCACGGTAAGGGGCTCTTCTTCGAACAAGCTCATTTGCCCAGGTATGACCTTCTTGCTCCTGCTTCCTCGTTCGCCGCCTTTAATGGGGGCTACAAGGTGAGGCCGAATGCCCTCTGGGGTGAAGGGGGTTCCCTTTCCCGTATACGTTCCGTTGCAGGTGATGAAGTAGCGGGCCCTTTTGAAGGCGATGCCCAGTTTCTTCACTTCATCTTCGCCTAAGGCGCGTTCCTTGCGGGCCTTCATGATGTAGCGAGCTCCCCTGACGCCTATGCCCGGAACCCGCAGGAGGGATTCGTAGGACGCTTTGTTTATCTCGAGGGGGAAGAGGTCTAGGTGGTTCAGCGCCCAGTTGGCCTTTGGGTCGAGCTGAGGATCGAGGAAGGGTGCGTCGGGGCCAATGATCTCTTCTACATCGTATTTATAGAATCGCAGGAGCCAGTCAGCTTGGTAGAGCCTGTGCTCCCTGTCGAGCTGCACCTTTTGGGAGGTAGGGAGGCGATGGTCCCCCTGGTTTACCGGTAGGTAGGCGCTGAAGAACACGCGCTTCATTCCCAGAACCTTGTATAGCGAACCGGTGAGTCGAAGGATTTCGTAATCAGACTCTGGCGTTGCTCCGATAATCATCTGGGTCGATTGCCCAGCGGGCGCGAAGGCGCGCCCCTTTCTCTTTGGCGTTGCCTTGGTGATGTAGTGGGTCTGCTTTTTCATGAGGGCTTGGGTGTCTTTGTCCTCGCGGATGCTGTCCCTAATTTGCTTCATGGGGGAGATGAGATCCTGTTTTCCCTTGTCTGGCGCCAGGTAGGAAAGGCTTTTCTGGCTGGGAAGCTCGAGGTTAAGGCTGATTCTGTCGCACAGACGCCCTAGGCGATCAGTGAGCTCAGGGGATGCGCCGGGAATCGCCTTTGCGTGTATATAGCCGTTGAACTGGTGTTCCTCCCGGAGGATACGCAGCGTTTCTATCATGAGCTCGGTGGTGTAGTCGGGGTTCTTCAGGACGCCTGAGGACAGGAACAGCCCCTCGATGTAGTTTCTTCGGTAGAAGTCGATGGTGAGATCTGCCAGCTCTCGCGGCTTGAAGGCAACGCGAGGCGTTTCGTTGCTCACGCGGTTCACGCAGTAGGCGCAGTCGTATATGCAGCTGTTGGTGAAAAGCACCTTCAGCAAGGAGACGCAGCGGCCATCGGGGGTGAAGCTGTGGCAGCAGCCTGCGGCAACGGCGTTTCCCAGCTTTCCCATTTCGGCATTTCTATCGCAGCCAGAGGAGGTGCACGCCACATCGTATTTGGCGGCGTCACCGAGTATTTCGAGCTTGTCTGCGATATTCATGCATACCCCTTTGTTCGTACATCTGTACGATACACGAACAAGTGTTCTTATTCAAGAAAGAGGTTTGCCAAACGGGGGCTCTTCAGGGATAATGCACGAGTTGAAGGGATTGCCAGTGTGGCGCAATGGTAGCGCAACTGATTTGTAATCAGTCGGTTGCAGGTTCGAGTCCTGTCACTGGCTCCACTTCTTCGTTCTGGCTCGCGTTTCTTTGGTTTGGGCAGGTGCTGCCATCATGAGCCGTCGCTCTTCTTCTGTTTCTTCTGCTTCCACTTCTTCCACTTCTGCCGACGATCCCTCTCGGGAAAGCGTGTGCTGGGGCAGGTTTGCCCTCACGAGGCGAAGCAAGTGCCTTCTTGCAACCGCGGCATTGCTTCTGCTTGTCACCATTGTCTCCATGGCCTTGTTTCAAGCCTATGGGGACGCGCTGTTCCCTTGGTATCGTCAGGTATCCTCTGCCCTGATGGGCGCTTTGGCCATGGTGAGCTCTATTGCCCCCTTCTCTCTTTGGCCCTTGCTGGTTGTGGCTCTAATTGTCGCTCTGCTTGTGCGCTTGGTGTATATGGCTCGCAGGCGGCGTTCTTTCGTGGAATACGTCGGCGAGGTCCTGGTTGTGGTCTTCTCCCTGGTTTGCTTCTTCAACCTTTCCTGGGGGCTGAATCATTACGCCCCTCCCTTAGCCGATGAGCTGGGATTGCAGGTAGAGGAGTACTCGCGCGATGACTTGCTTCGGGCTACGCAGTACTACCTCGACCAGGCAGCTGTTCTCGCGGAATCGGTGGAACGAGACGACGAGGGCCATTTGACCCAGCAAGATTTCGGTGAGCTCGCCGTTATCGCGGGCTCTTCGTATGAGGAGCTTGGCGGGAGCTATGAGGTGTTCAGGGGCGTGACGTTGCCGGTGAAGAAGCTGCTTGCTGGCGATCTTCTGCTCATGACGGGCCATAACGGCATTTTCATCGCTTTTACGGGGGAGGCGTCCGTGCCAGAAAACGCTTCTGTGTCCGACATCCCTTTTACCATGTGCCACGAGGCCGCTCATCGATTGGGAATCGGGTCGGAGAAGGAGGCGAACTTCTGCGCGATCCTGGCTTGTGCATCTAATGATGACGTGAGGTTCAGATACTCGGGATATCTGAAGGCCTTCGTGTATTGCTTCAATGCGTTGGCTTCCAACTATCCTGACGCGACGTCAGAGGTTCTTGCCCGCGACGACCTGCCAGCGACCAATATGCAGTATCACTTGGTGATACAGGACGTTCAGGATTCCTCAGCTCACTATGCCGCTTATGAGGGCCCGTTAGAAGAGGTGGGAACGAAGGCCAATGACCTGTATCTGAAGAGCTACTCTGAGCAAGACGGTGTCAGATCCTACGGTCAGGTCGTCGACTATCTCATCGCCTGGCATGGCGGGGAGTGAGATGGAGAGCTTGCGAAGATGGAAACAGAACGCTAACAAAAGCTTCTTTCGAGGGGTATAAAATCGTGCTATACTACCGCAGGCTATAAGCGGGTAGCTTATAGGACAGTGTTCTACAACTAGAAAGCGTACGGATACGATGCAGTTGGAAATGCTCAAAGGTAAGATTCATCGTGCGACGGTGACCCAGGCTAACCTTCATTATGTTGGCTCTGTAACCATCGACTCCGATCTGCTGGATGCAGCAGGCATTCGCGAGTTCGAGAAGGTTTGCATTGCCGACGTGAACAACGGCAATCGCCTTGAGACCTACACCATGAGGGGCGCAGCTGGTTCTGGCGTTATCTGCCTGAATGGTGCCGCAGCTCATTATGTGGAAGTTGGCGATAAGGTCATCATCATGAACTACGCTCAGATGACTCCTGAAGAGGCTGACAATTGGAAGCCATATATCGTTATCGTTGATGACGACAACAAGCCCATCGAGCACTAATTGGCTCGACAGAGCAGCTCTTGAACGCGGCGGGGGAACCTGCCGCGTTTTTTTGTTGTTGCGGCTGCGAAGAAGAGGGATTGTCGCAGTTGCAAAGGGAAGGCGGGGTTGGCCAATGGGTGTGTTTGATCCGAATGACGCCCGAGGAGCTTCCCGTTCTTCACAAATGAAGAGGGATTTAGGGTAGAATACCCCTGTTGCGCCCATAGCTCAGCTGGATAGAGCACCGGACTTCTAATCCGATGGTCGCAGGTTCGAATCCTGCTGGGCGCGCCATATGAATAGGGGAGGGTCGGGGCCTTGTGCCCTGGCCCTCTGTTCTGTGCGGGACCCGGCGCGGGTCCCGAACTTTTTCGAGAAAGTTCCGAAAAGGGGGTTGCAATCTCCGCTGAGAGGCGTAATATACTTCGGGCGCCGAGGCGAGCGGCCCGCACCCCACGGGGAGCGGGAGGGATTCGAAAGTTTTTCGAA
>JAQXVU010000003.1 GCA_029225085.1 Eggerthellales bacterium
TTGTCGTAGGCGTCTCTCAGGTCGAAGCATTTTCTTCGCTCGGTCTCGATCTCGCTTATCCTCATGCTCTCCGTTCCGAGGCTCTCCGCAACGGCCTTTTGGGTCAACCCGACCGCCGCCCGCCTTGCACGGAGGCTTTCCCCGGATGGGTGGTGCGTCTCCTTCGGATGGAGGAGCGCACGGTAGACCTCCCTCGCGACGTATCGCTTCAGGCATCTGATTATCTCGCGTTTCGACTTGCCTTCGGACGTGCGCCGCTCGACGTATTCCGACGTCCTCTCGTCGTACCTCATCCTGTTGATGACGATGGAGTGCAGGGCCTGGTTCGCCTTCCTGTTGCCTCCGCGGTTCAGCCTGTGCCTCACGGTCCTCCCGCTGGACGCCTCGATCGGGCTTGCCCCGCAAAGCATGGCGAAGGCCGCCTCCGAGCCCATCCTCCCAGGGTTGTCGCCTGCGGCGATCCCCAGCGTGGCGGCGCTTATCGCCCCGCATCCGTTGACCTCCAGCAGCGCCGGTGCCTCCCTCCTCACCAGCCCCTCGATGGCCGATTCGAGCTCGGCGGCCTTGTCGGCAGCCTCGATCCATGTCTTGGCCATGCTCCGCAACGCCGACATGAGCCCGTCGGTGACCAAGTCGCCGGTCGGCTTCCTCTTCCTCGATAGGGCGGCCATCATGCTGGCGTTGCCGAGCTTCGAGTACTTCTCCCTGATCGGCTCCGGCGCGGTGTCGATCAGGGACTTCACCAGGTTCGACACCCTCGTCTGCGTGCTCACGAGCATGCTGCGGGCGCAAAGGAGCGGCCGTGCGGCCTCTGACCAGCCGTCGCGCGACTTGGGAATGGAGACGCCGTTGCTCGCGGCGGCGTCCCTCGCGGCCCTCTCCGCATCGACGTAGTCGTTCTTGCCTGAGCCCCTCCTCCTCTTGTCCCGCTTGGGCCTGAGCACCTCGACCACGTTGTAGCCCAGGTGGGACAGCCTTGCCGATAGCCCCGCCCCGAAGGAGCAGGTGCCCTCGATGCCCACCACCATGCAGCCGTCGGCGGGCCCTATGGCGCGGGAGATCTCGTCGTATCCGCCGGCCGTGGCGGGGTAGACCCCCTCGTGGACCTTCCTGCCAAGCCCGTCCAAGACGCACAGCACGTGGCTGTCCTTGTGCGTGTCCACGCCGGCGACAAGCGTAGCTTCGAATCCCATTGCACACCTCCAGGCTCTGGGCATCTCGGACATCCGGCCAGACATAACACTGACGGGGGCGTAGAATGATCCTGCCAGGAATCGGTTCGGCGCCCATGCTCCTATGAGGTCATGGCAGGCGGTCCGGATGCCTGCGGCGGCGCCCGGCAGGTCATTTCATGGTCAGTCCCGGATGGAACGACGGTTGGTGTACGGGCCAGGGCGCCGCCGCGCTGACAACTGCTGCGAAGGCAAGCGCCTCTCCCGCGATTATCCCAGAAGAAAGGCGCCGCGTCGCATGGGCATGATTATCAGTGTTGGTGTAAGGACCGCAGCGCATTGACGCTGCCGTGAAACGAATGTGGCCATCGCCTAGAATCTGAGATAGCGACAAATCGGATTCTAGAGAAAGGCGACGACCACAATGGAAATCATACCGGAGGGCATGCCCGCCACGGCTCCCGCACCGCAGCTTCTGCCCAGGTTCGCAGACGGCACCGTCAACATGCAGGGGCTCGTCACCTGTGTGAGAACGCATTGACGAATCTGGGATCGATTATGGGTACCTCCATCAAAGGGCCAGAGAGAATGGCCTTCGTAGCGCTCAACATTGGTCGACGAGAGCCATGATATCGTCCAAGGCGCTCGTGTTCGCAAAGTTGACGAACGTGGGGCAGCCGGGGCCGATGCCCTTCGTCGGACGCTTGTCAACGCAAAGTCCCTTGGGGTCGACCAGGTCATCGACGCTCTTGGTGAGGCACAGTGCGATGCGCCCGCCGCCTCCGATGCGCGGCATCATCGCGATCCTCAGCTTCTTCCCTCCCGTCCGGTAGCCGACGTAGTACTTGGTGATGTACTGCTCCCAATCCGGATGATGCTCGGAGATGCTCTGCTCAATGGCCTCGAACAGCGGCCTGCATATGCCTCCCTCCGCAATCCAAGGATGGCGCTCCTCGATGGTCCATATCGTCTGGCCATCCGATCCCTTCTTCGGCTTGAGCGATTCGACGACAGCCTTGTCCACCTGCGGGTACTTCCAGATGGCCGCGGCCTTGTCCGCCAGGATGGAAGCCCGCTCCTCGATCTCCCTCACGCCCCAGGACTCCTGCTCCCTGACGTAATCGTTGAGGGAGTAGGGGCTGTGCGCGAAGCCGGCGACCGGGTCCTCCAGCTTCTCCTTGAAGGATTTGTTGGAGAGCTCGGGGTTATAGCCCGTGATGGTCAGGTTGCCCAGCGTGTTGCAGTACTGGTCGTGGAGAACCTCCCATTCCTCGCCCAGAGCTGCCTTCCAGTCGTCGGACTCGTCGATGCTCTGCGGCATGATGTGCTCGATCTGCAGCTCGGGGCCCACGGCTATGGGCTGCTTGAGATGGCAGGAGTTCTCGAGGCGCTCCAGCAGGAAGCCTCGTCTCGAGAAGCGGTTATAGCAGTCCCTTGATACCAGGTGCTCCTTGAAGTCCTCGTCCGTGGGGAAGTAGGCGGTCATGCTGTACTCGTGGATGAGCAGCATGGCCTTCACGTACGTGACGATATCGCCTTGCTTCCCCAGCTCTCGATATACGCCTGCGAAGAAGTGGTTTAGGCCCGTGGTGAGCCTGCCGCACACGGCGCGGCGGAAGAGGAAGGACTCGAGCGTCTCGCAGAGCTCGAGAAAGCCCTCCTTGGAGAGAGCATCGGAATCGTAGCGCTCATACAAGACCATCATCAGGGGCCGAACCGGGCGCACCCCGAGGGAGTCCACCCTGCAGAAGGCTTCGGCGAGCTCCTTGTCCGGATCCTTGCCGAAGAAGAGCCTAGCGTAGCGTTGCGCATAGGCCAGGAGGTCCGTCAGCAGCTCTTCCGTGGTGCCGCCGAACTCATCCTGCTTGTAAAGCTTGAACTCCTCATACGCTTCGCTCTCCACGGGCTTCCGCTCGGGAACCATGATCCAGAGCCAGTACCATACGAAGGCGTTGAACTCCTCATCGGGCTTGGGCTGTCCTTTGAACACGTCTTCCAGCGGCTTCCACAGCTTCTCGTACAAGGCGGTCTGCTCCTTTTCCGGAAGGGACATGAGCACGTAGTTCCGGATGAGGTCGGTTGGGGTCAGGGGGCGCCCCTTGGAGTTCATGGACTCGAAGATGAGCTGGGCGTCGTCCACGTCCGCCTTCAGCTGCGTGTCGATCACTTGGAGATGCTGGAGGCCCGCCCAGAGGACCTTCGGGTCGAACGCCTTGCCAGCCACGCGCTGACGGAAGTACTCGAGGTTATCGACCAGCCGCTTCGAGGCGCCTTCAGGAAGGGGAGCCTGGCCGACGATCGAGAACAGCGTCTCCGTGTCCCCTTGGGACAGCACCAGCTTGTAGCGGGAATTGCCCGCGTAGTCCGTGTCGTTGAACAGGTAGGTATTTCGGATGCTGGGCACCTTGATGTCAGTGAGGAAATCGCCCCTGCTCTCGTCCTCCTCCAGGTATTCGGCGAAGGCCTCCAACAGAAGGGACAATGTTGTCAGGCGCTGCTGACCATCGATCACCAGATGCTTCTTCATGGACGTGATGGCCGATTCGCCCTGGGGCACATGCAGGATGGAGCCGATGAAATGGGGTCTGTCGTTCCTTCCCGCCCTGATCACGTCATCCCAGAGCACTTGGCAGTCCTTCCTGTCCCATGCGTACGTGCGCTGGTAGACGGGAATTGCGTATTGCACCATTGGTGCTCCCAGGAATCGCAGGAACGGCGTCATGTTCGCTTGCATCGGCAACCTCCTCATATGCTCAAGACAACATTCTAGCCGACATGTTCGCGTCGGGAGGTGGTCTGCGCGCCAGGTTGCCGAGAGCATGAACGTTCCCGCGCTTTCTCACCGTCCATTCTCAAGTTGGCGCTGGTATCGGTTGTGACTATTCGATTTCAGGAACGGGCCGCTCTTGCTTCTTCCACGTAATCCTCGAAATCGTCAAGCAGTCCAGCGGCGTCCAGCAACGGGCGGATCTGCTCAAAGTCGGCTGCTTCATCGGTTGCCGCGAGGAGCAGGTTCTCGACGTCGCCGCTGACGCCGCTTTCCAAGAGCCATTCGTCAAGCAGCGTCATGAGCTCATCGTCATCCAGGTCATCAATGTTCGGCAGGCATGCGGCATCGTCATGCATCCCGAAGCCGAAGCTTCCCTTCGATCTGGCCTGCACGTGGCGCAGCCGCCACTCGTCCGCTTCCTCGCAGTATTCGCCTGAGAGGCTGGGCACGAACACCTTCTCCATGCCCAAGGCCCAGTAGATGAGCTCCTTAGCATCGGAAGCCAGGCGCTGGAGCTCGAACAGGTCATGCTCTGCGGCGCGGCGATCCTCCTGCGTGGGCACTTCCTCGGAACCGATGATCTTGCGGATATCGGCTCCAGGTGCCTTGCCGTCGAAGCCGAGCTCATCTCTGGCGCGCTCCTCCGCCTTCTTCAAGTCGAAGTGCGGCCATGCGTCGAAGTTCCAGCAGATGTAGCTGCGCCAGAAATCGCGTTCCTGCTCCTTCTTTCCGGAATTCTCCATCTCGTCAACTCCGTTCGCCGCCAACGCGAAGGGCAACTTCCCGGTTTCGGCCACTTGTCGCAGGAACAGTTCGATTCCCAACGACATGGGCAGTCCCATCTTATCGAATGCCTCCTGGGCCCTTTCCTTCAGCTCCGCATCAACGCGGGCCCCTACCGTCGCATCTTTCGCCATGGCTCTCTCCGTTTCCGATTGTTGTACAATGTGAAACAAAGTAGAACATCATAGGATGCGCGCGAGCTCAGGGCAAGGCGTTCCCCTGTGCCATAATGGGCGCAACGGCTTTCGCCTGCTGCCAGCTGGATTTTCTGTCGAAGGGACCCTATGCACCTCTCCCGATCCCAAGCCTTGCGCTTCTTCCGCCTGTTCTATTCGCTTCTCGATTACGTGAACGAGAAGCACGGCGTGCTGGGGGAGCCCTTCGACCCTATGAACGATGACCTTCGCGGAGAGCAGATGGGGGAGCTCTCGGACTTCATCTTCGAGGACCACAGGGATGTCATCGACGCCTTCATCCGCGAGAACCCCTCTGGGTTGGACGCTGCTGACCTCGGGCAGGTCGCGCGGTGGAAGGAGGCCCTTTCCGGCTCGTTCACCATCGTGGAGCACGGGCCCTATGGCTCCGTATTCATGGGCGATCACCGCCTCTTCAACGTGCAGGGCATATCGCAGGACATCTCCGACATGGTGCGGGACGTCCCGACGCCGGTCTCCACGGTCCTTCTGCCCTTCGACGGCTGCATCGTGTACGGGGTGTCCATCGCGCGGTATCCCGTTGGCCTCGGCCCCGGCATCCTCGGCATCATCTCAGATG
>JAQXVU010000004.1 GCA_029225085.1 Eggerthellales bacterium
TGGGCCAGGCGCAGAGCGGCGCCTCCCCAGATGACCTCGTATTCGCTGCCAGCCTGGAAGGACTGCCTGTACCAGCTCAGAGCTTTCTTGCGGCTGTCGGGATCGTGGTGGCGCAACAGCAGGTCACCAACCTTGTACATAGACTCCGGCTCGCCAACCTCTGCTGCGTACAGATAGCAGCAGTAAGCTGCGGCCCCGGGGCTGAAGGTGACGCTGGCGAGTTCTTCTGCCTTGTCGACCCGATCGGCGTCAATGCCATCCTGCTCGCCAAGGCCCGTGCGTTCGCTCTTGCCGAGCAGGACGCCAAGTGTTTCTGCGGAAAGCTTGCCGATGTACCCCCTTAGCGTGCTCTGCGCTTGGGTAAGGACGCACTGGGGCAGGTAGTTGCCTTGGCAGCGTCGGTAGGAGTAGATGTACCCCAGATTGCAGAAGGCCATGACGTTGCCACGAGCTGCCGCGTGCAGGTACAGGAGTTCGGCGGCCTGAAAGCATTGCAGCCGCAGGGTTTCCTCGCCAGGAGCCTGATGCTCCATGGCCTCGCGGTAGTAGCAGACGCCGTAGTACAGGGCGTCCATGCCGTCGTCGTCTGGCGTTTGCCCGTCGTACCTATATATAACAGTGCGCCCCTCAATCTCGTTTTCGCTGTTCAGAGCTGGTGCGGTGACGAAGATGCCAGGAAGCTGTTGGGGGTCTTTGATGGTTTGGTGGAAGGCCTCTATAGAAAGCATCCAGCGGATTTCATCGGCTTTGGAAGAGTTTTCGGTCGTGTCGGCGGCGGAGTTGTCGCTTGCCTTGGCGGAGCCTGCGGTTGCGGGCTTGGTGGAAGTGGCGCCGGCGGAATCGCCGTTCGTGTCGCCGGAACCTGCATTCGCTCCGACGGAATCGGCGTTCAGCAATCGTTGCAAAGTGTCGGTAAACAAGCTGAAGGCGGCGGGCTCACAGGCGCGTCGCAGGTCTTCTGCGGGGAAGAACGCCTTGGTTGTCAAGCGCTCTTCGGCAGGTCGAGGGTCGAAGCGTGCCCAGTTGCGGGTGTCAGTCATGCAGATACACCTCGATCTCTATCAGATAGCGGAATCCCTGCTTCTGCACATCGCTGACCTGGGCATAGAGCTCCTTGCCGGCATCCATAAGACGGGCGGGCATCTCGTTGATGTCGCAGGGCAGATAGCCGATCTGCTTGTTCTCGGGTGTGAGGATGCGGATAGCCCAACGGTCATGCAGGTTGTCCCGCTCCCGCAGGAAGGTGAGCTTGGTGCCCGGCGTGAGCTTGCGGGCGAGCTCGTCGATGTCGGGAATGCGGGCGGTGCCAGCTACGTGACATCCTGCGGACAGGAGGATGGGCTGGCTGAAGGGCTCTTCGGGCACCATGCCGTTGCTGGCGAGGGTGCTCAGGACGCGACCTAAGCCGCCCGCCTTTGCGATGGGGGAGAGGGCGCCCGTGTTCGTTGCGTTTTCGTTCATCGCTCGGTGCCTCCTTCCATCTTGTTCTTCAGCTCGGCAAAGACTCGGTTGCTCTTGGCGGCGATTTGCAGGTACTCGTCCTTGGTTGCTTGCAGTTCCTGGGCCTTGTTGGCCACCCACTGGGGATCGGCCAGCTTCTCCTTGAAGCAGTAGGGGAAGGCCTCCTTTACTGCAGCGAGGTCCGCCTCGTGCACTTGCAGCTGAGCTTGCAGCACGGTGAGCAAGGCAGAAAGCTGCAGTTCATCGGTGGGGTCGGGCTCGTCAGTGCCGGGGCCAAGGGTGCTGACCAGGGATCGCAGGGTGTTCAGGTCGCCTGCCTGGTAGGCCATCTGGGCTAAGGCGAAGAGGGCTGCTTCCTCGTCGGTTTGGTTGGGGTTGATGTCGGGGTGCAGCCGCTTGGCCAACTGGCGGAAGAGGCGCTTCAGCTCCTCGGAGTCGGCGAGGCTCATGGGGGCCAAGGAGCAGCGGGCCTCGACCTGCTGGTAGTAGTTGGCAACGGCGGTAGAGAGCTTGTTGTACCAATCCTCCAGCTCGGTATCGAGCTGCTTTTCGATGCCGGATTCATCAACGGCAAGGCCATTGTTGGCCTGGGCTCTGGCCAGGGTGACCTTTCGCTGGGCGCGGCGCATGGCGATGCGGGCCTCGAGGACTTCGTTCTCTAAGTAGCCGATCTTCACGGCGTAGTCGGCTTCGATGCGAGGGTTCTCCTGCAGAGTGATATGGTCGATCTCGAACAGAACGGTGAGGATATCCTGCTTGGCCTGACGCACTTGCTCGGCCAGGGTGGCTGTGTTTTCGGGAGTCTGTTGCGGTTGCTGTGCGTGCATGGTTGCCTTCTATCTGAGCGGGCGCTTAGGTCGGTGCTCCTCGTAATCTGGCGCGTCGGTGCTGTGGGCGTGCTGGGTTTTTTGTCGTTAGTGATCAGCTGCTTTGGCAGGGTGGGTGTCAGGTGAAGCGCTTTTGCGACCTGGCGTTTCTGCGTTGCAAGCTGTTCTGGTTTTGGCATTGTATGGTGCAAGTATAGAAGGCCGCGAAGGTGGGCGTGTCCATTCGGGTGTACAGCTGGAAAGACCTGTTGGGATGCTCAGCCTGACATCGTTGGTTTTTCCAATCGACGAAACTCGTTGGGATGTACAGCTGGAAAGACCTGCTGAGACATGCGGCTGCCGATTCTGGCTTTGGGCGCAAGAAAGCCCCGCTCATGCGAGGCTTCCATCTCTTGCTTCCGGGAATCGGAGACAGCTTATTTGCAGGGCTACCAGCACTTACCGTACAGCTCATAGGAGGCGTAGTCGGGCAGGTCGTACTCGGTCATGTCGAAGGCCTTCGGCTGCCCGTTCTTCAGCCCGTCAACGAAGGTGGTATCTCCGTAGATGATGTTGCCCCTCTTATCGCGCAGGACCAGGGTGATGGCAGCGTCGGTCTTACTTTCGGAGCCTTTGTAGGTGACTTCGCCGGCGAAGGTAGTTTCCCCGTAGCTGTTGGTTGTGTCATGGGTGCTGCCAAAGGAGAACGTCGATACCTCCCGGGGGCTGATGTAGCCGAACCCGTCGGGGTCTTCCACCTCGATGTCTATGGAGGCAGGCTTCTTGGTTCCGTTTCCGCAGACGAAGCCGTGATACTGGGTCTCACCTGGCTCTATCCTGTTCAGGACCTCCTCGCTGGTGAACAGGATGTTGCCCGCCTTGTCCCTGCCAACGAGCATCACGGCAGGATATTGCACGGCGGTGTCATCGCTGTTGTTGCGCAGGCCAAAGGCAAAGTATGCGTAGCCGTTGTTGGTGGGACTCCATCCGAACTCCGTAATGACCAGGGGATTCTCCTCGGGAGCAGCGACGGGGGCGGAGGATCCGCCAGAGTCGCCGGCAGATTCAGACTCGCCTGAGGCGCTATCGCTGGCAGCGGAATCATCGGCGGTTGTTGCACTCTGAGAGATGGAAGGTGTCGCTGCGCTTTGGGACCCTCCGTCACCTTTGCCCAGTCCGCCTAGGATGAACCCGAGGTTCAGCGCGATGACTACCAGTACGATCAAGGCGCCTATGAGTACGTACTTTGCGGGAATGACGTTAGAGGAGGGCGCGGACTGCTGGGGCTCAGGGTCGTAGAAGGGCATTTGGGGGCTGTGAGCAGTTCCCGGCTGCACATAATAGCTGGCCGAAGCCTGGGCGCCGCGAGAGGTTTCGGCCTGCTTATTGGGATCAACATGCACGGTGAAGTACTCGGGCTCATCGTGCTTCTTGTCCTTCTTCTTTCTGTCGTCCTTGCCTTTGCGTCCGAGGAAGCCCTTCTTCTCGGCTTTGGGCGTTTCGGCGTTATCCGGCGTGTCGGGGTTGGCGACGTCGGCTTGTGCATCGGGGTTTTCAGCGTCGGTTTGCGCGGTGCGCTCTGCGGGTGCGGTCTGCGCGCTGGGCTTGGAGGATGCAGCCTGCGCAGCCGCAGCCTGAGCGCTCGATGCTACGTTTTGCGCGGTCGCGGCTTGGGAGCCCGTAAATGCAGCTTCCGCGCTTGCCTCTCCTTCCAGAGCTGCGACTGCGGCTTTGGCCAGGACTTTTGCGGATGTGAAGCGGGCGCTGGGCTCTAGGGCTGAGCCTTGTTCCACAACTTCTTTCAGAAGGGGAGGAACAACATCGGGGTCGCTCAGGAGCTTATCGTAGTCGCTGGTGCTAGGATCGGCGCCGCAGAGCAGGAAGCCCAGCAGGCGGGCCAGGGCGTACACGTCGGTGCGGGAGTCGACAGGAGCGAAGCCGCACTGCTCGGGCGCAGCGAACCCCCACGTGCCCAGGGGGTGGGCATCGGGTTCGGGCTTGCAACCCTCTATCTGAGCGATGCCCAGATCTATGAGGTGAGCGCCATCGGCGGCCATGACCACGTTGCGAGGGGTCACGTCGCAGTGCACGATCTTGCTTTCGTGCAGGGCGTCGAGGGCTTCGGCAATCTGCTGAACCACTTGAATGGCCTGGTCAGGAGCCAGCGGTCCGTTGGATTCTATTTCCTGGTCGAGGGTAGACCCGGGCACGAAGTCGTACACCACCACGAAGCAGTCGGGCATTTCGTAGGTGGCGGCGATACGGGGGACGCGCGGGCAATCGCAGTCGGCCAGGGCGGCCCATACGCTGCGGTTGGCGCGTCGCAGGGGAATCTTCTTGCGCACGAAGGGGCCGGCGTCGTCGATGGTGACGCACTGGGTCAGGCCGCCGGGACCTTCGGCCAGCGTGCGGATGACATGGTAGGAGTCGTCGATGGTCATGGCGTGCATGACCCGCTCTTCGCTTAAGGGTGCGCGGCGGGGCTTCGAGCCCGGCTTGTGGAAGGGGCTCATCGGAGGGCCCCGGTTCCCAACAGGGTCTTCTCGCCTAGTTTCCACAGCTCATCGTCGCACTGGGCGCGGGTCATTCCCTGGTTGATGCACCAGGCGATGATGGCGTCGCGGCGATTTTTGGGCCACAGCTCGGACACGCCAGCAAGGCGCAGGACGCGCTGAGTCTCCTTGAAGGTGCAGCTGAGGCCGAAGGCCAACATGATGGCGCGATCGCGGCCGGGTTTGCTCTTGCCGCCGAAGATGTCGTACACCACGGTGCCGTTTATGCCCGCTGCCTTTGCAACGTCGGCTCGTTTTATGCCCCTTTCATCGAGCAGGGCGAAGAGGTAGGTAGACAGGTCCGTAGCGGTGGTGAGGCCTTCGTCGAGATAGTCCTGAGGGGTAGGCGATGCCAGCAGCTTCTTCAGCAGGTCTTCCGTCATTCGTTCGTCGAGCATCGTGTCCCCTTGGTTGTCGGGATAAGTTGTGTCGCAAATCCCGTTTTTGTTGCACTTCCTAAAAATAGCATAGGAGAAAGCGCCCCCTCTTCAGTTGGCAGCTGATTACTTTACGTTTCCGTTGTGCTAAGTGGAAGTTTTGCCTGGTACCCGTGGGCTTGCGCAGCGCGGTTTGTGCTGCGTCGCGCGTGGCTCGCGGCTTGTGCTGCGTCGCGCGTGGCTCGCGGCCCGCGGCCCGCGTCCCGCGTCTCGCTAGCCGCGGCGCCCTTACTCCCAGGTGAAGTTGTCGGCGCCGGCTGCCAGCTGGAAATCGTGCTTGATAATGCCGATGTCTATGCCGGAGTAGGGGCCGCCCTTGTCGGTGGCGCGAACGCGGGGCTTTGCGGAGGCCAGGCGATCGCCGGTCTCGCAATCCTGGGCCTTGGCCGTCTCGCCAGTGGCCTTTGCACCTCGTGGCGAGGTGCCGTCGTCCGTTTCATCGCTCAGCAGCTCTAGGAAGAAGCTCTGTTGATTAATGGCGGTAGGTGCCAGCAGGGCTGCCTGTACGCCGCGAGCGAACCAGGCGGGGGAGTCGCTGGTCAGGTTCGATACTTTCTCTGCTGCCTTGCTCTTGTGGGCTTTGCCGTCAGAAACGCCGTGCCCTAGGGCGATGACGCAGGGCATCTCTACTCCGTCAGGGAGGGTCTCCTTCACCTTGCGCTTGGCGAAGGTCAGGGCCACCCAGCAGGTACGCAGCCCCATGCTCTGAGCTAACAGCACCAGCCTTTGGCCCCAGTAGCCCACGCGTTCTTCCAGATCTGCATCTGGGACGCTTGCATCGGAAGAAGTGGCTTCCGCGGGTGCCACGGGCGTGGCAGCGGGGGCTGCTTGGCGGGATGACGTTGGGGCGTCCGCACCGGGTGCGCCAGCCATGATCAGGTAGTTGCTGACGCCTCGGAACTTGCCGTAGTGGGCGGTGAGGCAGCGGAAGGCGTCGGGCTCATTGGTCACCAGACGAATGCTCAGACCCGATGCGCGATTGCAAATTTCCACCGCTTCTTGCAGGGTGCGAACCTCGTCGGCGGACAGGGGCTCATCGGTGAAGCAGCGCACGGAGTGTCGGGAGGCCATGAGGGCTAAGGCCTCGTCGCCTGTGGGCAGGGCAATCGCGGGGCTTGCCGTGACTTCGGCTGTCTGGCATCCCGCAGCCTGGGTCTGACATCCCGTAGCCTGGGCAAAAGCTTCTTCCATATCTGTTCCTACTCGCCTTTGCGCATGTTGATGTACTCGATGAGCTCGCTGCGCTTGTGGATGCCGATCTTCTCGTAGATGTGGCGAATGTGGGTGTTCACCGTGTGAGGGGAGATCACCAACTTCGACGCCACGTTGTTGGCGGTGTTGCCCTTGGCGATGAGGATGAGAATCTCGCCTTCGCGGTCGGAGAGGCCGAATTCCTCCACGATCATCTGGCAGGTGAGGCTCAGGTCAGATGGGGTGGTGGGGGTGGAAGTCAGGGCGAGGATGGCGAACTCGCGCTTGCTCATGGGCACCAGCAAAATGGCGATGAGCACCAGGAAGGCCAGGGATGTCTCGGGAATGGGAGGCATGATGCCGGTGGGGAAGTGCTCGTAGAAGACGGCCAGGCTGTTTCCTGCGCAGGTACCCAGGCGGATGGCGATGACGCATCCTGCGAAGGCGGTGGCGGGGGCGAAGTAGCCGCGCCATACCAAGATGCCCACATAGACGATGAGGGAGATCTCGAGCATCGATGAGATGGTGAGGGCGATGCTGAAGGCTGCCATGTACATCTGCGGTCCGTACAGGAACAGAGCGTAGGCGGCAATGGTACCCACCAGGAACCAGGGGAGGAACTGGAAGGCCAGGTTCTTGTTGCGCAGGTAGTAACAAGCGGTGGCTACTACGGCCAAGAAGGCGCCGGCGATGAGGGGACCCACAACGAAGGTGGCGTCTTTGAAGGGCAGATCCTCCCAGGGGATGATGGCGGAGAGGAAGTAGCATGCGGCGCTGGTGGCGAAGGCGATGAGGCAAACGATGATGAGGTTCTTGCTTGCAACTACGGTAGCCTTCTTAGGCAGCAGCTGGCTGAACTGCTCCTTGGTGTTGCTTTGCACATATATAAGGATGGCGCAGGAGACGCCTGCCAGCAGGGAGGCGAATACGGGAACCAGCCATTCTGGTAACAGCAAGCATATGGTGAGACACGCCAGCATGGTGGCGCCGAAGGTGAAGGCCGTATTAATAGAAGAGAAATGGGCCTTAATACGGGTAAGGTACTCGGCCCAGAGGATGATCATGCAGCCTTCGGCCAGACCTGCCAAGGCAGAGAAGGCTATAGGCACAATAAGGGAATCGGCGATCAGACCCGTGAGGAATTGCAAACCTAAAGTGCTTAGCACCAGCAAGATAGGGGCGCCATAGGCCAAGGCTCCGATGTCTGAGAGGTGCTTCTTCCTGCGGACGATGAGGGCGCAAATTCCCACGGCAAGAGACGTTGCCGCCAGGTTCACGAGCCATCCGTAGGTAACCTGATCGTTCAGAAGCTCTACATTCAAAAACGAATCGGGGATGAACCACAGAACGAAATGATAGGTAAGCAGCAGGGAGAATCCCATATATTTAAGTAGCGGACCCATCTGCACCCGCTCACCAAAGGTGAGCCCCTCGGGAGTTGCCGGGCAGCTTTCCGCGTTCTCTAGGATGGCGGGGTCATCGGGGAGGGTCTCTAGGAATCCCGGATGCTTCCGTGGTTTTTTGGTTTTAGCGACCGCATTCTCTGGCTTGCTGGCCACCTTCTTTGGTTCAGCGCTTTCGCGCTGGCTCTCTTTTGCGCTCATACACTGCCCTTCCTGCGCTCTCATAGGCTGTATATTCACGTGTTTTCCTTGCGGGGCATATTGTATCGAACCTGTGAAGACGAGGCACTCGAGGTGTTTCTGTTAGTGCACAGGTGGGCATAAAAATCGCAATTAGCGACCCAAGTTACCTAAAAATACTCACTAATGAGGGATATCACTAGTTCCTTTCGACCAGGGTTTTCCTGCGTCATCTCTTACTCACCAGTTCTTTTCTATCCCGTTCTTCATTGCCCATTGGCGATGAATGACAAGGTCTTCCGCGGAAAAATCTGACCATCGGCTCTGCATGAGTTCCACACAAGTTGCTATGGCTGCGGCTTTGGAAGCGAAGGGAAACGCGGTGGAAGAAATGCCGGGCAAGGGATCTTCCGCAAGGAGAAAGGAAACAGTAAATGGCTCTCATGGCAAAAAGTATGGGCGAGGTGACATACAAAGACATCTCGACCGCCCACAAGTGGGCGCTGATCGTTCTGATCTCGATGGGCTCTTCCATCATCTATGCGCCTATGTATCTTAAGGGCGTCTTCTATGACCCCCTGATGCAGGCACTGGGCTGCACCAACGCAGACCTGGGCCTCATGGTTTCTATGTATGGTCTGGCAGCTCTGATCTGCTACCTGCCTTCCGGCATCATCGCAGATAAGTTCCGCATGCGCACCCTGGCAACCGGCGGCTTCCTGGCAACGGCAGTTCTGGTATTCATCTACGCTACCCTGCCTTCCGTAAGCGTCTGCTTGGTACTGTTCGTCCTCATGGGCGTTACCTCCATCCTGGTATGGTGGGGCACTCGCTTCAAGGTCGTTCGTCTGTGCTGTGAAGAGGAAGAGTACGCAGGCAAGATCGGCGTTTCTTACTCCATCTATGGTGTAACCGGTCTGGTTATCGGCCTCATCAACGCCGCCATCATCGCTGCTGTTACCGCAGCTGTTGGCCCTGCCGCTGGTGTTCAGGCAATCATCATCTTCCTGGGCGTTATGATCGCCATCCTGGGTGTTGTCTCCTACTTCCTCATCCCTGACTTCGAGGGTGAGATCAACAAGGACTCCAAGCTCTTCAGCCTCGCTGAGGCCGTTGAGGCTATCAAGCACCCCGGCGTTCTCTGGGCATGCATCGCGTACTTCTGCGTATACGCTGTATACCAGGGCGCAACCTACACCACCCCTTACCTCACCGCTTGCTTCAACGCTGACGGTAACCTGGTAAACATCATCAGCCTTATCCGTACCTATGGTATCGGCCTGCTGGCTGGCCCAATCGTTGGTTGGATCGCCACCAAGATTAAGAGCCCATCCAAGACCATCGCTGGCTGCTTCATTCTGACCATCGCTGTTCTGATCGGCTTCATCCTCTTCCCACAGGATCCAAACGGCGTTGTATTCATCTCCGTTCTCGTAGTTCTCTTCGGCTTCACCACCTACGGTGCATTCTCCATCGGCTCCTCCCCTCTGTCCGAGGTGAAGATCCCCATGCGCATCTTCGGTACCGCCGCTGGTCTGCTCTCCGTCATCGGCTTCCTGCCTGACGTATTCATCCACACCTGGTACGGCTCCATGATCGACGCTCAGGGTGTCGCCGCTTACTCCGGCATCTTCGGCATCGAGATCGGCCTCGCAGTTGTCGGCATCCTGGCTGTCCTCATGTGCCTCCGTGCACTGAAGAAGAACACCGCTAACGGTGTCGAGGACGAGGAGTCCGCAGAGGCCCCAGCAGAGGCCTAAACCTCCAAGGTCGCAAGCCTTCAGATGTAACTCTTCGGGGAGCCCGATCCCTCGGGCTCCCCACTTACAAGGAGAAAGGAAGCACACATGAACAAGCTGGACGTGCCCTCCCTGATCAATCCTCAGATGCAGGCTGTTCTCGCCAAGGAGGATTCCCTGGCTGGCGATGCTAACGACACTTCCGTTGGTTTCGAGGTCATGCGTGAGAACTACGTTCTCGGTCGCAGCTACTGGGTACAGGGCGGCCCCGTCATGGCTCACTCCTTCGATATGGAAGTATCGAGTCCTCACGGCCCCGTCCCCGTTCGCTTCTACTATCCCACCGAGGCCTCTGTAGCCGGTAAGGAAGCCGGCGAGGCTGCAACTCCTGTCATCGTGTACGTGCACGGCGGCGGCTGGGTTCTGGGCAATCTGGAAACCCACGATCGCATCTGTCGCGTTCTGGCCGATGACTCCCGCGCCATCGTGGTGGCAGTCGACTACAGCCTGTCCCCCGAGGCCAAGTTCCCCGTAGCCGTTCAGGAAGTGGCCGCTGTTGCTGAGTTCCTGCATGAGAACGGCGCTGCCTATGGCATCGACGGGGAGCGCATGGGCATGGCCGGCGATTCCGGCGGTGCTCATCTGAATCTCGCCTCCACGCTGTACCTGCGCCAGGAGCGAGGCGGAGCGGACTACGTGAAGTGCCTGCTTCTGTACTACGGCTGGTTCGGTCTGGGCGACTCCGCCTCTCAGCGCTTGCTGGGTGGCCCATGGGACGGCCTGACCCGCGAGGACTTCGCCTTCTACAAGAGCTTGTATGCCGGTGAAGACGTCGACTTCGAGAACGAGCCCTACATCAACCTGTTCAACAACGATCTCACCAGGGACATGCCCGCCTGCTACATCGCAGCAGCTGAGTATGACCCCCTGCGCGACGACTCCTACTGCCTGGCGGCAATTCTCGAGGAGGCCGGCCTGCCCTTCGAGTACGAGGAGTTCGAGGGCGTGATTCACGCCTTCCTGCACTACACCAAGGCTCTCGACGCTGCCAACGATGCTCTCGAGCACGGTGCCAGCTTCTTCCGCCGCACGGTGGGCATCCCCGAGGAGGGGCTGCTGTAGCAGGGCGATTCCGGCAGCGATTCGCGGTGAAGCGCAGCTTTTGCCAAGGGATCGGCAGTCGGAGCGCAGCTCTAGTCGGGTGAGTCCCGCGCATTCGGAAGGCTCCATTCTCGCCTTCCCTCGGGAGTGAGTGGCTCCCATCACCAAGCCAACCCCCGGGCTCTTCCACCTATAAGGGCCCGGATTGGAAAACACGTTCAAACGGGGCGTAAGGGCGCCCTACCTGAAAAGGAGGAACATAATGGATTTCAAGCTGACTGATGACCAGGAACTGATCGTTGAGTCTTATCGCGACTACATGGAGAGCGAGGATTGGAAGAGCTACTTCCTGGAGTGCGACGAGAAGCACGAGTATCCCCTGCGTTGGGTGAAGGGTCTGTGCGACCTGGGCTTCGATCAGATCATGCTTCCTGAGGAGTACGGCGGAGCTGGCATCGAGCAGCCTCTGGTAACCCTCATGGCCATTTACGAGGTTCTGGGCCAGTACGGCGGTCCTACCTACGTTCTCTATCAGCTCCCTGGCTTCGAGACCATCATCCGCGAGGGCACTCCTGAGCAGATCGACGCTGTTCTGGCTTACCTGGGCACCGGCGAGCAGATCTGGAACTCCGCTTGCACCGAGCCTGGCGCAGGTTCCGATGTTTCCGGCCTGACCACCAACTACAAGCGTCGCGATGGCAAGATCTACCTGAACGGCACCAAGTGCTTCATCACCTCCTCTAAGGGCGTTAAGTGGCTGGTCATCATGGCTCGCGACGCTGATAACCCAGAGGTTATCTCCGAGTTCATGGTTGACATGAGCAAGCCTGGCATCGAGCTTGGTCCTCTGCCTAAGCTGGGTCTGCGCATGGACTCCTGCTGCGAGGTTTACCTGAACGACGTTGAGCTGGACGAGTCCGACTTCTTCGGCAAGGAGGGCAACGGCTTCAACCGTGGCGTTTCCGACTTCAACTTCGAGCGCTGGCTGGTAGGCGCCTGCGACTACGGCACCGCTATCTGCGCTTATGAGGATGCACTGAAGCACGCTAACAACCGTGAGGCTTTCGGCAAGACCATCGGCCGCTTCCAGCTGAACCAGCTGAAGATCACCGAGATGACCATCAAGCTGAACGCCATGAAGCACATGCTGTACGAGGCCGCTTGGAACGCTGACAACAACGGCGGTTCCTTCGACGCTGGCGAGGCTGCAATGTGCAAGTACTACTGCGCTAACGCTTCCTTCGAGGTTGTTGACGACGCCATGCAGATCATGGGCGGCATCTCCGTTGCTTCCGAGCACCGCATCAACCGCATCTGGCGCGACCTGCGCGTCGACCGCATCTCCGGCGGCACCGACGAGATGATGGTTCTCACCACCGCAAAGAACGCTCTGAAGAAGTATCGCTAAGTCGATCATCTGACAGCTCGCCCCTGATCAGGGAACTCTTGGTTGGGGGCTTGGGGCGGCGAGCTCGCAGCTTCCATAGCTTCAGCACACCGGGCTCGTCGCCTCAGCTTCGGCATCTATTCAATCGTGGCGGCGATTGGAGCCGCACCTTATCTTCCACAAAAATTTTTAGGAGGAAACAATCATGGCAATCCCTACCGAAAAGCCCTCATTTGGTGTTCTCGATGACGTTAAGGTCGTTTTCGCAGCAATGGAGGAGGCCGTTCCCCGCGCATGCAACATCATGGCTGACTGGGGCGCTGACGTAACCTGGCTCGAGAACACCGGCTATGGCGACACCGTTCGCGACGCTAAGAACGCAGCTCAGGCTGAGCGCCGTAACTGCCGTTCCGTTGCTCTGAACCAGTTCACCCCTGAGGGCAAGGAAGTCCTGCTGAAGATGCTGGCTGACACCGATATCTTCATCGAGTCCTCTAAGGGCGGCACCTGGGATCGCAAGGGCTTCACCGACGAGGATATGTGGGCCGTTAATCCTAAGCTCGTCATCATCCACTGCTCCGGCTACGGCAAGGTTGGCGATCCTGACCGCGTAAAGCGCCCTGCTTATGACGGCACCGTTGGTCCTTACGCTGGCTTCACCTGCCAGAACGGCACTCCTGAGCAGCCTATGATCACCATGCCTTACTCCGGTGACTACATTAACGGTTACCTGATCATCGCCGCTTCCCTGGCAGCTCTGCGCAAGGCTGAGCGCACCGGTCAGGGCGAGAGCATCGACTGGGCAATGTACGAGGGCATCATGTACATGAGCCAGTACTACCTGGTCGACTACCTGAACGACGGCATTAAGTGGCCTCGTGCTGGTGCTCGCAACCAGAACCTCTGCGGCATCGGCGTGTACAAGTGCGCTGACGGCTTCATCGCTCTGAACCTCTTCGGCATCCGCCAGAACAAGTGGATCATCGAGGAGCTGGGTCTCGGCGAGCACTGGGGCACCCCTGAGCTGCCTGAGGACACCGCATCCCTGTGGCTGTCTATGCCTATTGCCCAGGAGTTCGAGAAGCGCCTGGAGGAGTGGCTCTCTACCCGCACCAAGCTTGAGCTCGAGGCCATCCTGGCTGAGCACGCTATCGCTGCTCAGAGCGTATACGAGTTCGAGGACATGGTTGCCGATCCTCACATGAAGGCTCGCGGCAACTTCGTTGAGTGGGAGACCAAGGACGGCGAGATGTTCAAGGGTCTTTCCCCAATGCCTCGCTTCGAGCAGACCCCAGGTCAGATTTGGCGTCCTATGCCTGAGCAGGGCGGCGACACCATCGACGTTCTCACCAAGCTTGGCTACACCCGCGAGGAGATCGCTGAGCTCGAGGCCAAGGACGTTGTTAAGACCTGCGAGTAACCTTTCCGCGGCCATCGTCCGACTATCCGCTCTATAAGGACGATCGGCTACTTTGGCCCGCCTCCCCCGGAGTTCCTTGCCTCCGGGGAGGTGGGACCCTTTGTTTAGCTGGGCGGTCAGCCGGGGCTGACTGACCAGCTGAGCAAAGGCAAGCTTCTCTGTTTGGCTGGGGATCGGCCAGGCAGGGGCTCGGCTTTTGCTGGGCACCGTTGAGTTAGAGCGTGGCCCTTCATCTAGCTGGGGGATCGGCTGAATGAAGGTGATTCTTCTATGAGGAGGAGGATCTTCCATGACCGACATCGTGGGAAACGAGACACTGCGCAGCTTGTGGCAGAGCGTAGTGGAAAACAGGGGAGACCATAGCTTCTTCACCTTCCAGAACAGGGTGGGGAGCGTGTTCGAGTACACGTACTCAGAGTTCGACGAAGACGTGAACCGCATCGCCAACGTCTTCCTGTCCTTGAACGTGAGGAAGGGCGATTACGTCGCCTTGCAGCTGCATAGCTCCCCCGAGTTTCTCATGTGCCTGTTTGGTTTGGCCAAGATCGGCGCCGTTGTGGTGCCGGTGAACGAGCAGTACCTCTCTGACGAGGCCGCGTTCATTCTTGAAGACGTGAAGCCCGTTGCCGTGGTGGTGGAGCCCCTGTACTACCACATCTACCAGGACCTGATTGAGTCCGGCATGCGCTTCCCCAAGGGCCTTTTGGTGGCACGTGCCGGCTCCGATTCCCCCGATTGCGGCATCGACTTCTCCGGCATGTATACCGACCCCAACAAGGTGGCCTATGGCGAGCAGCCTATCTTCGACTTCTGGAGCATGCGCTGCGCCGCCTCTACGGTGCTCGAGGTGGAAGTGCCTCTGAGCTCCGACGACCCTGTGCAGATCATGTACACCTCCGGTACCACCAGCCGCCCCAAGGGCGTCATCATGACCCATGCCAACATGGTGTTCTCTGGTCTGTACGGCGATTGGGAGGTCTCTCTGCGCGGCTCCGACAGGGTGCTGACGTCTATGCCCGCCTGCCATTCCAACTTTCAGCTAGCAGCGCTCATGCCGGTAATTACCGCAGGTGCCACGCTGATCGTCATCGAGAAGTATTCCGCCAGCAGGTTCTGGAAGCAGGTGCGCCACTATCGCGCCACGGTAATTCAGTTCGTGGCCATGATGCTGCGCACGGTCATGCTGCAGCCGGTAGACCCCGAGGAGCGCAACCATTGCGTGCGTGAGGTTCTGTACTTCATCTCCGTCACCGATGAGGAGAAGGAGGCCTTCGAGGAACGCTTTGGCGTGAAGGTCATGAACACCTACGGCTCTACGGAGAGCATCGGCTGGGTGCTCACCGATCCTCCTGTTGGCAAGCGCAATTGGCCTAGCGTTGGTCGTGCGGGCCTTGGCTATGAGGTGCGTATCGCCAGCCCTGTGGGCTACGAGCTGCCCCATGGTCAGGTTGGCGAGATTCAGGTAAAGGGCGTGCGCGGTCGCACCGTCATGCTGGGCTATCTGAACAGGCCCGAGGCAACCGCCGAGACCTTCACCGAGGATGGTTGGCTGCGTACTGGCGACCAGGGCTATCAGGACGATAGCGGCTGGTTCTACTTCGTCGATCGCAAGTCGAACATGGTGAAGCGCGCTGGCGAGAACATCTCTACCTCTGAGATCGAGGACATCCTGGTGCAGCATCCTTCCATCGCGGAAGCTGCGGTCATAGGCGTTCCCGACCCCATTCGCGACCAGGCCATCAAGGCGTTCGTGAGGTTCCACGACGGATGTTCCCTCACTGAAGACGAGCTGCGAGATTACTGCTGCAACCACATGGCTGCCTTCAAGATCCCCTCGTTCTTCGAGATCGTCGATGACTTCCCCCGGACTTGCAGCATGAAGATCGAGAAGAAGCTGCTCAGCTAAGAGTTTCGAGCCGACGGCGCGGGGCGCGAGATCTTTTTCAGCCCCCGCCTTTATTTCGGGCGGTATTGCATCGGCAACCGCAAGCAACTGCCGGCAACTGCAGGCGACCCGCCCGTCTTCCACAGATTAGGAGAAAACATGGCAATCAGCACTGAAATCGTCGGAAAGGAGTTTGGTCCCTTCGAGCGGGACTACACCTTCCGTGACCTGGAGATTTGCGCGCTCGGCTGCAATGCCGGATTCGATGGTAAGACCGATCTGCAGTACGTGAACGAGGGCGATGCCGAGAACCCCCAGCTGAAGGTGCTGCCCATCTTTGGTGTGCCCCTGACGGTTAACGAGGAGATGACTCGCACCCTCGACTACGGCTACGACTATTCCGGCTCGCTGCACTACGGCTTCGAGATTAAGCTGCACGCGCCTTTCAAGATGTCCGACCACATTTCTACGTTCGTGACTCAGGACGCCCTGTACGACCGCGGCGAGGGTCGCGGCTGTCTTTCCAAGCAGACCGGCCGCAGCTACAGCGCCGACGGCACGCACCTGTGCACCGTGGAGACCTGGGACGTGTGCATTAACGATGGCGGTTGGGGTGGCCCGAAGCCTCCCAAGGACATCGTCGAGATTCCCGAGTGCCCACCTGACGCCGTGATCACCGAGGTCATGCCCTACAACATGCCCCTGATCTATCGCCTCATGGGGGACTGGCATCAGCAGCACATCGACTGGTCCTACACCCAGCAGACCGGTCTCGAGCGCCCTATCGCCCACGGTGTGAGCCTCGGCGGCTTCACCATGCGGCACATCATCGCAGCCTGGTTCCCTGGTGAGCCCGAGCGCATGAAGCGCTTCAAGACGCGCATTACCTCGCCAGTGCTGCCCGGCACTACTCTTTCCACCCTTATGTGGAAGGTGGGGCCCAAGGAGATTCGCTTCCAATTGGTAGACGCAGACTACCTGGAAACCGGGGCAAAGCCCCATTTGAACTACGGAATCTGTGAATGGGAGTAGTGAATTATGAATCAGACCATTAAAGAGCAAACGCAAGTGGTAAGCCCTCCGGTGAACTTTGAAGTAGACCCCGGGGAGGCTGTAGACAAGGTGAAGCAGGTGGCGAAGAAGACCATCGACGACATGGGGATGAATCCCTTCCTGCGTAAGATCACCTTCTTCTCGAGCGGTGGCTCGTTCCTTGACGGTTACGTTCTCTCTATCATCGGTGTGGCTCTGACGCAGATTAAACCGCTGATGGATCTGAACGATCTTTGGAGCGCGGCAATTGGCTCCGCAGTGTTCCTGGGCATTCTGGTGGGTACCGTTGTTGGAGGATATCTGACCGACCTCATCGGGCGCAGGACCATGTTCATCATCGATGTTATTGCAATCGGCGTATTTTCGGTGCTGTCCATGTTCGTGGGCGATCCTCTGCAGCTGGTGCTGGCACGCTTCGTGATCGGCGTGTTCGTGGGAGCCGACTATCCCATCGCCACTTCACTTATCGCGGAATTCACGCCCAAGCATCACCGCTCCATCGCCATGGGCATGGTAAGTGCTGCTTGGTACTTGGGCGCAACCGCAGCCGCATTCGTGGGCTATGCCCTGTACACTGTCGAAGGCGGTTGGATGTGGATGCTCGGCAGTGCTGTCATCCCCTGCGTCATTCTGCTGGTTGGCCGACATGACGTCCCCGAGTCTCCTCTGTGGCTGGCTTCGAAGGGTCGCGCCGAGGAAGCTGACGCCGTGGTTCGCAAGGTCTATGGCGAGGACGTAGAGATGCGTGTCGAGGAGCCTGCTCAGAAGACCAGCTTCAAGGTAATCTTCAAGGGCGGCTATCTGAAGCGCATCATCTACCTGGGTATTCTGACGCTTTGCCAGGTTGTTCCCATGTACGCTATCTACACCTTCGGCCCAGAGATCATGGTTGCCTTCGGCCTGGGCGAGGGACAGGAAGCCATTCTGGGTGAGAGTGCGGTAAGCCTGTTCTTCCTGGTTGGCACCATTCCCGCTATGTTCTGGCTGAACTCTCTGGGACGTAGGAAGCTGCTGATTGGCTCTCTGGCTCTCATGGCGGTTGGCCTGGTCATCTTGGGTCTGTTCCCAGCTGCTCCGGTGTTCATCGTGATCTTCGCCTTCGGTCTGTACGCTTTCTTCAGCGGCGGCCCTGGCATCCTGCAGTGGCTGTATCCTAACGAGCTGTTCCCCACCGAGGTTCGCGCCACGGCTGTGGGTATCTCGATTTCGATCTCCCGTATCGGCACCATCGCCGGAACTTTCGGAACGCCCATCATCCTTAGCAATTTCGGTGTTGGTCCTACCATGCTCATTGCTGCAGGCTTGGTCATCCTGGGTCTGGTGCTCTCGATTATCATGGCTCCTGAGACCAAGGACATGACCCTCGAGGAGACCAGCAGGCTGTAGAGTCGCGGGGCTGATGAGTAGCTGACGGTTTCGGCGGTTGGCGGAGGGCTGCTGGCTTCAGCGGCTGCGGCTGAAAAGCTGCGGCGATGTGGCGACTGGGGCTACTGGTGCGCTGCCACTGCGATCGTCGCGTAAACAAATTTAGCTTGGCAGGGTGCGGTTCGCATGCGAATCGCACCCTTGTTTTTATATGCTGCGGATGGCTCAGCGATGCGCTTGTTGCGAGCCCCTCTATTCGTCATCTCGTCGAGCAGAAGGATCCCGTAGTGAATGGGGGGAGAACTGAGGTTTGCGTGCGAAAATCCTAGTTTCCTCGAAGATTTTGCGTCTTACCAGAGAAATAGATGGCTCGAGGCGGCTTTGAGGTTTGGTTCGTGCCGAATAAGGGTCATTTCGTGCGTGCCGCCTTCATGAATGCGCTGTGTGATTGGTTTAAGTGTCTGGTAAGGCTTCAAATCTTCGAACGGGACGGCATTTTCGCGCAGAAGCGATTTCTTCCTGGCTTATCTGCGTAATTCCTTAATTATGCTTCCGGTGTCAGCGTGCTGGCGACAATCGGAACCCCTTCGCCCGTCGCAATTTCTAGCTTGTTTCGCAGATGCCCTAGCTCGCTTTGCAGATGCCGCGTGCTGCGCACAGCAACTGGTATTCCCTCTCAGTGAGCTGAAGGGCTGCGAGGTTGTCGAAGGCTCCGGCTGCGGCTCTGTTGCTGGCCGCTTGATCGCTAATTTGCCCGGCTGTGGCGCTGTTGCCGATCGCCCTATCGCTGATTTCCTCCGCCGAGCTGCTCGTCTCGGTCGCGAGGTCTGCGTTCGCTCCGATTGCCGGGCTGCCAGCCCCCTCGCTTGCCGCGTTCATTCCGGCTGTCGAGTCGAATCCCTCGTCTGCTGCACTCGCGCCATTCCCACAGGCGTTTCGTGCCGCATCTAGCGCCTGGCGACAAATGCGCTGAAATTCCCAGGCATCTTGGGCAAAGCAAGCTCGAGCGAACTCCTGAGAGCCACGGGCGATCAAAGTCCCGTTAGCGAAGAGCTCCCATTCCTCGTCGTTGGGAAAGCGCAGCTGCAAAACGCAGGGCGCACCCTCGGCAAGCAGATCCTTCTCAAGCTCAGAGACGCTGTAGCTCATCTGAAAGCGCAGGTCCTTGCTGCGCATGGCATCGCAGAGCCCAGCAGGGGAGTAGGGCCAGTGCATGGCGGGAGCGTCGGTGTGCAGGTTCAGGAAGTTGCGCGTAGGCGTAGACAATGCGTCCATGAGGACTCCTTTCATCGATGCTGGCAGTACCACCGTGCCTATTGGCCGGTTGGTGTCGGGATCGTCGAGCCAACTCTCTACTCCGACTCTGGATAAACGGGCCTCGCAGAATGAGGCCCTGCCATTGTATCTCAATTGGAAGGATTGCGGAAACAGCCTGTCGGAGAGCCTCAGGAGGCTGCGGGCTGGGTGAAGGCCATGTGGAAGCCGGAGCTGCGGAAACAGCTTGTCGGAGAGCCGCAGGAGGCTGCGGGCTGGGTGAAGGCCATGTGGAAGCTAAAGCTGTTGGAACCGCTCGCTGGCGGCTAAGCTGCCAGGCCGCTAAGCCGCAAAACCGCCAGGGGCCGCTAAACCGCCGGGCCGCAAAAGAAAAAGGCGAGACGCCCAGAGAATGCGTCTCGCCTAGTGCGGGAGAAAGTATGTCGTCGGTGAGAAAGGGAAAGGTGCCGGACAGTTTCATCTCCCTAGAGAGCGTGGCATGGGCCGGTGCAGTAAGAGAATTTCGACCCATGCGCTATCACCGCTGAGGAGGCGGCGTATCTACGAAGACCAGGCACCGGACAGGGTTTCTGATCTGCGAAGAGCAAAGAGAGCGGGGAAGGCAGGAGAAGGTGCAGGTTAGTACTCCTGCCTTCCAAGAAAAAGGAGCGAATTAAGCTGCGAGGATTGGGCTCTGCGAATCCGACTTGTGCAGATCCCGTTTCCGCGTCTTAATCCTTTGCGGGTGAGTAGCCCGCAGGTTTCATTTGCCGTATTTGGCAGCGCGGCGATGTCGTGTCATCGCCGCGCGAGGAATTTGGCGACTTAGCGGCCCTGCCACTGTGGAGCGCGCTTCTCGACGAAGGCTGCTGGGCCCTCGATGCCGTCCTCGGTCTTCTCGAGGAAGCGATAGGCGGCGTCGCAGTAGCGCATTGCGTCCTCCTCGGACATCTGGCTAGCAGCGTGTACGAGGTACTTGGTCCACTTCAGAGCCAGAGGAGCGTTCTTCAGGCACTGCTCAGCGAGCTCGATGGCCTTGTCCATAACCTCCTCGGCAGGAACGACATAGTTAATCAGGCCGAGAGCCTTAGCCTCAGGAGCCTTGATCTTCTTGCCGGTGAGCAGGAGCTCCATGCAATCCTTGCGGTTGATGTCGCGAGCCAGGCGAACGATGCCGCCAGTAGAAGCGATGATGCCCAGGCCAACCTCGGTGCAGCCGAACTTAGCGTTCTCAGCAGCGACAACCATGTCGCAGGAGAGGGCGATCTCCATACCGCCGCCAGCAGCGGAGCCGTTGCAGGCGCAGATGATGGGCTTAGAGCAGGTACGTGCGGTGAGGCCGCCGAAGCCGTGCTCGGTAACGGTCTGGCACTCGCCACCCTCGGAGAGCTCGGACAGATCCTCGCCAGCGCAGAACACCTTGCCGGTGCCGGTAACGATGATGGCGCGAACGGCCTTGTCGGTCTCGGCGTTGTTCATGATGTTCTCCATGGCCTTGGAGGTAGCGCCGTTCAGAGCGTTTGCTACGTCAGGGCGGTTGATCCTGATGATCAGCAGACCGTCCTCACGAAGCTCGGATACGACGGTGTCGGTGCCAAAGTAATCTGCCATGTTCTTGCCTCCTGTATAAGAGAGAGTTGTTTTCGTAGGCGTGAGGTGTTTTCCCCGACGGCGGTTCCCTGCAAGAATTCGCCGTCCCCCAGCGCCTGTTCCACATGCTATTCGCGGGCATGACCTGGTGCATCGCTAGGGCATGCGTATTGGCTCATTACCCAAAAGAAGTGGCCTCACTAGTTATTGGTGAAGACCTAATGACCCTGCATTTTCCTGGGGAAATGGGGTACCATGTGCAATCGCAACGCGCGTTTGTTCCAAATCTTTTGCAATGTAAGTCCAGTTGCCGCCATGGGCGGCGGTGGCTTCCTATGGCGTTTTGCCGTGGCAATCACCTGCTTTTTGCGGCAGGGCATCGCGGGTTTCGGCCCGTTGCGATGTTGTACACGGCGCGGCGTGGCGAGTGCATTGCATCTCGCAACGCTGAGGATGTGGAAGGAATCGGCCCGATTCGCCATCGCGTCAGATTCCACAACGCTCATAGGAAAGGAGCACGTTGCATGCAGGGAAAGAACCTTGCGCCCATGCTCGCCGTTTTGTACGGCGTGGCATTTCTCGCCGGATTCAGCGAGAACCTTATGAATATGGCTCTGGTGGCCATCATGGATGAATTCCACGTTACTTCGGTCACGGCCCAGTGGCTGGTGACCGGCTACATGATCGTCTCTACCGTTATGGTGACCTTGGCGGCGTTCCTGTATCGGCGGATTCCGCTGCGAAAGCTCTTCGCGCTGGCCGCCGCGCTCTTCACGGTGGGAACCGTGGCGGGATATCTTGCCCCCTCCTTCGAGGTGCTGCTGCTGGCTCGTCTGGTACAGTCCGCGGGTTCGGGCATCTTCATTCCCATGATGATGAACACGGTTCTGGCGGTGACGCCTAAGAACAAGCTTGGTTCGTACATGGCCATTGGTGGATGCATGATCACCTTCGGTCCCGCTTTGGCTCCGGTGATTTGCGGTGGCGTGGTGACGGCCCTGGGCTGGCGCTTCGTCTTCGTCGTTCCTCTGGTTGCCCTGGTAATCCTGGGCATCGGAGCCGCTCTGTTCCTGACCAACCTGCAGAACAACGCCGCTCGCCTCGATGTCCTCTCCCTGGCTCTCAGCGCGGTGGGTCTGACCATTCTGTCCTATGGTTTGGCGCAGGTCTCCCTCGACGCCGTTTCCGGTGCCATTGCCCTGGTGGTCGCCGTGGCGGTGCTGGCCCTGTTCGTGGTGCGCCAGTTTAAGGCTGCCCACCCCCTCATCGACCTGACGCCTATGACCCAGAAGTCCTTCTGGCCTGCCACGATTCTGGTGTTGGTGGCCATGATGAGCACCTTCTCTACCACGGTGCTGCTGCCCTTGTACCTCGAAGGCGCCATGGGCCTCACCGCCGCGATCGCCGGTCTGGTCATCCTGGTCCCCGTGCTGGTGAACGCCGGCGTGTCCCTCATCAGCGGTCGCCTGCTAGACAAGCACGGCGAGTGGCCCTTGCTTCCGCTGGGCTTCGTCTTCATTGCCGTGGGCTTTGCCATTCTCGGTGCCTCTGCTTCTCTTATGGAAGTTGTCGCTGTCATCGGTGGCTCCCTGCTGGTCTTCATTGGCGTGGGCATGACGCTGACCCCTGCCCAGACGGCGGGTCTGCGCACGCTGGCACCTGAGATGAACCCCTTCGGCGTGTGCATTATGACCACCTTCGTGCAGATGGCGGCTTGCGTTGGCCCCGCTCTTTTCACGGGTCTTATGTCCGCAGGTCAGGATGGGGCTCTTGCCTCGGGAGCTGCCCAGAACATGGCGGCGGCCCAGGGCTTCTCCTTGGCAATGTGGGTTGCTGCGGCCATTGGCCTGGTTGCCGTGGTGGTCGCTGTGGTGTACTCCCGTCAGCGCGTTGCCGCTCGTGCTGCAGCCAAGGCCCACGTTGCTTCTGCCCCGGAGAGCGCTCTGCCCTTGCCCGGCATCATGACCCCCAACCCCTACGTGGTGCAGGCGTCCCAACCGGTTCGCGATGCCATGGCCCTCATGGTGCAGCATCATCTGGGCGGCCTGCCCGTAGTGGGCGCCGATGGCAAGCTTGCGGGCTATGTGTCCGACGGCGACATCATGCGCTACCTCTCTGACCGTCACCCCCTCATCACCGGTACCTATTCGGTGATCGCCGCCGTAGGCAATGGTCCCTTCGACGAGCGCCTGGCCGAGCTCATGACGCTGCCCGTGTCCGAGATCGCCATGGGCAAGGCGGTGAGCGTCTCTGTGAGCAGCAGCTTGCAGGATGTGTGCACCCTGCTTTCCCAGCGGAAATTCAAGAAGCTTCCCGTGGTGGATGGCGACAAGGTCGTGGGCACGGTGAACCGTTCCGACGTCATACGCTACGCCATGCGCGAGGCTTTGCAACAGGCATAACTGCAGGTTGGGTCGTTAGCTGGCCGGTGCGCTCGCGCCGGCCAGTTCCATAACTGTCTCTTTACGTGCATCACGCATTTGCGCGACCGTTCCTTTACGCGTGCTCCTTACTTTAATTAGGTACGTTCAGCTTGCATTAGGTACGTTCAGCTAGCGAGTGCGCCCAAATGATTTCCGACATGTTCGGTTTGCGGGGGAATCGATGTTCGAGCCAGTCGCACGGTCGCACGGCTCGCCGACATGCTTGGGCGCGTACGCGAAAGAGAAAGGAGTTCGCATAGACCCTCTGAGTTTCTCCATCCCGTTCTGGGTGGAGCTTCTGGCTACCTCGACGGGAGCCATCGCAGGAACCATGCATGCCGTGAAGCACGACTACGACTTCTTCGGCGTCATGTGCATGGCCTGCATTAACGGGCTGGCAGGAGGCATCGTTCGCGATGTGGTCCTGGGATGCCCGGTGTATTGCATGGTGCATTGGGAGCTGATTGTGGCCTGCATGGCCCTGGCGGTTCCCGTGATGCTGTTCTGCCACACCCTCAGCCGCTTCGACCTCCCTATGGATGTCATCGACGCCTTCAGCATTTCTCTGTGGGCGATTGTGGGGGCGGGGAAGGCCTATGACCTGGGGTTTTCGTTGTTGCCCTGCGCGATCATGGGCATGGTGACCTCGGTGGGCGGAGGCTGCCTGCGCGATATCCTCCTGGTGAGGCTGCCTCGCATTTTCATCAGCGGCACGCTGTATTCCTCAGCGGTGTTCATCGGCGCTTTCCTGTACATCGCTCTGGTGATGCTGGGCGTGAACGGAACGTTAGCCGCGATCGTGGGCATTGTGTCTATCCTGGCCATGCGGCTGGTGAGCGTGTTTCTGCATATCGAGACTCGCCCTGCTCGTGACTATTCAGACAAGGTGGAAGAAGTCACGCGCAGGTTCGCTGCGCGAGCTGGCAAGGCTACGAAGCGGTTTACCAAGCGATTCTTCGCTCATCTGCACGAGGGCCGTTAGGACTATCTTGGAGCAGTGGATTCGCCCTCTTTCGTCCGCACTTTCTTTTAATTGCGTTACTGGTGCGCACCTGCTTCGGTAGGTGCGCTTTTTTGTCCTCCTGCTTTGTCTGGCTTAAAAATATTAGCAAACTATAATCTTAACTGGTATTAATAATTTATATTTGCTAATATTTAGCCAAAACGGAAGAGGAAAAATGCAGCGCCGAGAGCTCGAGAGAGCGCTAAGAAAAGCTGGGTTCATCTGCATTAACGGAGGTAATCACGATAAATTCGTGAAAGAGGGGACAACGGTAATCGTTCCTAGGCATCGTGAAATATCGGAAGGCCTGGCAAAGGCCATTCTCCGTCAAGCGGGATTAAGGTAGATGAGCCGAAGTATGGGAAGGATTGATCATGATTTACATGTGGGAATTTGAACTTTTTGAAGAGGGGGAATTTGTTAACGCATTCCCCGTGGAAGGTCTCGATGGTGGTACCTGTGCGTATAGCGTAGAAGAGGCTGTTGAGTACGCTTACGATTGGCTGACGATGGTGGTAGACGATGCGTTGATGAGTGGGAAGGAGCTCCCAAAGCCCTATTTCGATGCGAAGCCTCAGCATGATGGAATGATGGTTGTCATTACAGTTTCTCGGGATCTCGACCAGATTCCTGCCATGACTGCAGCTGAAGCGGCGCGAGAACTTGGGATAAGCAGTGCCAGGGTGAGCCAACTTGTGAAGTCCGGGGCGCTTGAATCCTGGATGAGCGGAACGCGACGCATGATTTCTAAAGCGTCGGTTGAATCTAGGAAGGCTGAAATGCCGAAGCCTGGCAGGCCTAAGAATCTTAGGAGCGCATAGTTTTTTGGCTGTACATTCCAATACCCACTTCACGCGTGAAATCGGCGTAGTATCCCCATCATGAGAAATCGAGGAGGCGCGGAGTTCGCGCCTTTACGGGAAGCGAAGCCTCTGACCTGGGAGCAAGTCAGAGGAGCGCCGATAGGGGAGAAAGGGTAACCATGTACGAGTCAAGCCGAAACTTGAAGACCTTCTACATCGCGGGATTTCAGCATCACGGGGGCGCTATGGTGCTCAGCAAGCTGAAGCCCGGCAAGAAGCTGAAGCTGGTGGCAGAGCCTGACAACCCCTATGATCCCGAGGCTGTTGCCATCATGTACAAGGACGTGCGTCTGGGCTACATTCCTCGTGAGCTGAATGGCGACATCAGCTTGCTGATGCGCTTCGGTCACGGCGACGCTTTCGAGTGCCGCGTTGCTCAGGTTAACCCTCTGGCCAACCCTTGGGAGCAGGTGCGAGTGACCATCTTCGTCACTGACGCTCGCGGGAAGAGCGAGAAGTAGCTCGCTTGCGTTGAAGCGGTACTCGATAAGCGTCGAGCGTGAAGAGCTGCTCGTAACGAGCCATCGCTTGCGAATGAGACGCTTGCAGCTGGGACGCCTGCGGCGACCCATCGCTTGGGCAGGTTGCAACGCATAACTTCCACTGCTTATAAAGCCCCTCGATAAAAGAAAAACTTCCTCAACCCACAAACGCCGAATCTGACCGCAACGACATAAAGACACCCTCTCTGAACTGGCAATATTCCAAAAGGAAATGTTGCCAGTTTTTCTTTTTCCAACGGAAATTAGCGCGATTTTCCTCCTTAAAAAATAATCGAATCAGGGAAAGAAATTCCACATCTGACCCTAGGCAACCCTTCGCCACACGGCCAAGCCCAGAGTGCAGTAATGGAGCTTGGCGACGACCTTAAGGAGGATCTTATGAATTTCGCAATCGAGCCAAACCAAAATGAGTACTTCGCCGAGGGTAACTATCAGGTATCTGATGAGGCGTACGAGCTCCTCCATGGCGCAATCGACACCCACGTACACGCTAACCCCACTATGGGTGACGGCTTTGTCCTCGATGACTTCGAGCTGGTGCAGGAGTACCAGGAGGCCGGTCTGGACGGCGTCGTCATCAAGTGCCATGAGTTCGGCACCATGCTTCGTTCGAAGATCGCTCAGAAGTATGCCGCCAAGGGTGACTTCAAGGTATATGGCTCCGTCACGCTGAACGAGCATGTGGGTGGCCTGAACCCCGTGGCCGTTGAGTCCGCCATTAACTGCGGCGCTAAGACCGTGTTCCTGCCAACCTTCACCGCAGCCAACCAGATTCAGATCTGGACGGGCACCGTGTGCTATCCCCACTATGCTCCCGAGATCACGGGCATGAACCTGAAGACCGCCAGCCCCAAGGGCATCTACATCCTCGACGACGAGGGCAACCTGAAGCCCGAGATGTACACCATCCTCGAGCTGGTTCGCGATGCTGACGTGGTCATCTCCTCCGGTCACATCTCTAACATTGAGGCTCTGACCTTGTTCCGCGAGGCCAAGAAGATGGGCGTTCGCAAGATGGTTCACCAGCACATCGACTGGCGCACTTCCGAGATGAGCATCGGCATGCAGCGCGAGATGGCATCCCTGGGCGTAAAGATGGAGAAGTCCTTCTACGAGTTCGACGCCGATCGCTCCCTGAAGTCCTTCATGGCCACCGCCGGAACCAAGCCTTCCGACTACGTCATGAGCTCTGACCAGGGCATGTTCCCTGCTCTGCGCGCTCTGCGTGGCTATGCCTGCAACGTACAGGAGCATCTGAACGGCGGAGTACCCGCAGCTGATCTGAAGGTCATGCTGCAGGATGTTCCTCACTTCCTGATGGAGGGTTAATCATGACTCAAGAAGAGATCACCCAAACCTATAACACCACCAAGTGGGGTCAGCCCCTTGCCGTACCCGCTACGGTGTTCACCATTTTCTCCTTCATCTGCTTTGCCCAAGGTTGCGGCTTTGCAGCGGGAGACGCCACCACCAGCTTGTCCTTTGGCATCGTGCAGGTCATCCTGTTCATCGGTTTCTTCTTCGGTGCCGCACTCCTCATTAAAAGGAACGTGGCTCTGCCTGGCCAGACCATGATGATCTTCGCCATTGCCTTCGGTGGCGTTGGCGGCGCAAGCAACATCATGACCTACCTGCAGGCTGAGGGCATGATCACCTATGACCCCTTCGTCTTCGGTATCGTGAACTTCGTCATCGGTCTGATCCTGGTCATCGAGCTGCCTGCTTACTGCCACGGCACCCTGGTAGACTGGGCCACGAGCTTCTTCCCTTGCCTTGGCCTGCTGATCTATGGCATCACCGGCATGGGTCTGTGCCCTGTCGACATGGTGGCACCTTTGATCTTCGCCGCTGGCGTCCTCTTCGGACTCACCGGCATCGGCGGCCTGTTCGTCATCGCCAGTGCACTGCTGGAAGGCATTTGCGACGTACCAATGGGTCCCGTTCTGTTCCCTGCTAAGAAGTAGCAAACGCGGAGCAGCTTTCATGGTCGCAAGATTCACTTGCTCGCGACCTCAGCTGCCGAGGGCAGCGACTGACAAGTAACACCCGTTGCACACTGCACGAGGAGGGGGCGTTAGCGCAAGGCTGGCGCTCCCTCTTTTGCGTCGCATTGCGTGCGGCGCTTTCGTTTCGCCTCGGGATTCGCATGCAGCGCCTTCGTTTCGCCTCGGGATTCGCATGTGGCGCTTTCGTTTCGCTTTGAGATTCGCATCTGTTGGGTCTGGGAGGCGCCCTCTCTTTTTTGCCCCGCTGAGCGTCGGAATCCGGTGTCGTTTTGTCCCCTTGGGAGACAGGAAAAACTCGACACCATCTTGCGTTTCCCCTGTACAGACCCGTAATTTTGTCGGTAAATTCCTACTACAATTTTCCAGAACCGTACGTTTTCGCTTGTTTGTGCCATTATTCCCGAATTTATTTGGAATACTACGCATCGTGCAGTGTATATAAAATCGGGGATGCGCTTATGAACCTTCAGCAGCTTCGCTACTTCTCGGCCCTTGCTGAAACCGGCCACTTTGGCCATGCCGCGAAGAAGCTCTTCATTACTCAGCCGGCTCTTTCTAATTCGATTTCTAAGTTGGAAAACGAATTGGGGTTCTCCCTCTTCGAGAGGACGAAGGAAGGTGTGCGTCTGACACCCTTCGGCGCCGAGTTCAACAAGCACATCGCTATTGCCTTGCGGGAGATTGATGAGGCGACCCATATCATGGGCCCTGATGCCATCAAGTATTCTCCTACCATTCGCATTGGCATGGTGGCTTCCGTGCAGAACGATTTCTTGCCGCGTCTCCTCACCGAGTACACCAAGGCCACTCAGAAGATCATCGACTTCGACATGCATGAGGAGCGCACCACTTTCCAATGCTCTCGCGATATGAACGATGACCTGATTGACCTGGCATTTTGCGGATTCATTCCCCGAGAGGAGTCGCTGTGCTGGGTGCCGGTGTGCGCGCAGAACGCCTGCATTGCTGTAAATGCGGATCATCCTCTGGCGGGACATAAGAGCGTGTCTCTGAAGGAGCTGGGTTCATACCCGCTGATTTCCTATCGCGACAACTCCTACATTCACTACTCCATCGGGCGCCTGCTGCAGGAGTACGGCCTCAGCTTCACCCAGGCCTTCAACATCGAGATAAACGGTGCTGCCCGCGTGCTGGCCGATGCCCGCGTGGTGGCCGTCATGCTCGACGCGGTGGAAGGCAGCATTCGCGACCACATCTGCATCATTCCCATCAAGGAGCTTCCCGGGCCCTTCCATATGGTGGGCATGACCTATCGCAACGATATTCAGCATTCGGCCGACGTCGTGTCCTTCATCGATTATGTGAAGGAGCGCCACGCCGACCTGCGGGACGTGCCCTTCTATGAGGAGCGCTACCACAATCTGTATTAGGTGGAAGCGGGGTGGCGTGACCAGACCGATGGCGTGCTCAGGCTGCTGGCACATGCCCGGACCGGTGGCGTGTGCCTGAGCTGGGGCAGCGTCCTGAATGCTTACTCTTCGTAAGCGGAGACGATGCTGCTCAGGAAGTCTACGTAGGCGCTCTTCAGGCTCTCGGGCTTCTCGATGATCACGTCGGTGCCGAATTGGGAGAGCCATCCGAAGAAGGTAGGGGCCTGCATGACCACGACGTTCACGCGAGCCTGGCCCTCACCTGCGGAAACGGACTGAACGTCCTTGCCGAAGCGGTCGATGACGGAGTTCATGGCGGGAGCCTTCACCAACAGGGTCACGCTCACCGGCTCACCGTTGAACATGCCGAAGACGCGCTGCTGATACATAGCCACATCGAAGGTGGCGATGCGCTCGTTGCGGGAGGCTTCCTGGTCGGACACCCGAATGCGCTTCATGCGATCGACGCGGTAGTTGGCGAAATCCTCGTGCTTGTCGTTCCAAACCACCAGGTAATAGCAGTCATCCATGTACATGAGCTGCACCGGGGTCTCGCAGTAGGTCTGGCCCTCGTGCTGCAGCACCGCGTTCTTGCTGGCGTCGTACTTAAAGTACTGGAATTCTACTTTGCGCTTGGCGGAGATGGCGCGCTGAATGGCGTCGACGTTGTAGAACACCGATTCGTTCTGAGCCTTGATTCGCCCCTCGACGTGTACGCGTTTCACCAGGTCATCGGCAAGGTACTTGCTTCCCAGCTTGCCCACGGATTTCACCAGGGACGTCGCTTTGCGCTGGGTGAGGAAGCGGGAGGACTGCACCGCATCGGCCAGTAGCAGAAGCTCGGGCTCCTGAAAGTCCCGAGAGGCCAGGCCGTATTCCACAGGGCTGCGCTGGTACTTCTGAATGTCGTAGCCGAACTCCCGTAGGCATTCGATGTCTCGGTACAGGGTCTTGCGCTCGACATCGACGTCGTGCTCGGCCAGCAGGGCGATGAGCTGGGGCGCTGTCAGGCCGTGCTCGTCATCGGTCTCCTCCTCGAAGATGCGAGCGAGGTACAGTAGCTTCAGCTTCTGAGATACGGCGGACACGGGCGGCCTCCTTGCGCCGAGGGTTTGCGGTGATCGCGGGAGGGTGATGTCTGGCGATGCCGAGTGACGCCCGACGACGCCAGGTGATGTCGGGCGATGCCGAGTGACGTTCATTGCGGGCGACCGGCGACCGGCGACTGGCGACATGAATTCTCGCGATGTATCTATCTTAGCCGTTAATCCCAGGTCTCGTAGGGTATGGGAAGGCTGAGCTGCCTGCGATCATGCTTCAAAGCGGTGCTTTCCTTTGGAAGGCGGCTATGATTCGCAGGTTTCGTAGAGCTCGGTGAAGTCGTCGAGGTAGGGGCCGGTAACGCCCAGATTGCGAATGTCGCCAACGCTGTTCAGCCCGAAGCTGCTCAGGAAAAGACGCGTGTCGTTAGCGACTTGACTCTTATCGCCCAGGCGACCGGTACAGTACAGCTCGCCAATCGCAACCGCGGCTCCCATGCGGAAGTAGTCGTTATCAGCGAAGGTGTCTGCAAAGCTTTCAGGTGTCATGACCCACCGTCCTTTCGTGTAGAGGCTTTTGTTTCGTCGTTTACGGTGGGAAGGATACGAAACCGATGCCCCTTCGCGTGGGAACAAAAATGGACACTGAGCATCAGTGCCCCGCAATCCTGCACGAACTCGCGAAGGATCCTTGGTCAGGCGGGCGCTGTAGCCCCGAGGCGAGCATCAGTGCCGCCTTCCACAGCACTTTGCAAAGGCATTACAAACCTGAAAGCATTTCCGCCAATCGTGACTCCTCCTTTACAATCCTCTGACACCCGGAGCGTTTCATGTTCTTGCGGCCAAAAAGGCCGTCCTTCGAAAACCAACTAAGGAGAGAACATGAACAAAGCTGTTCAAGCAAAGAAGAAGCCAAAGGCTTTCGCACTGGTTGCCCTGTGCATGGCACTTGCCATCGGCGGCGCAATGGCACTGACCGGCTGCGGTAGCAACGATTCCAACTCTGACAACGCCGACACCACCGAGCTGTCCGGCACTGTTTCCACCAACGGCTCTACCTCTATGGAGAAGGTCATCGGCTCCCTGTCCGAGGCTTTCATGGCTGACAACCCCAACGTTTCCATCACTTATGATGCAACTGGTTCCGGCACCGGCATTGAGTCCGCAAGCCAGGGTTCTTGCGACCTGGGCCTGGCTTCCCGCGACCTGAAGGACGAGGAGACCGGTCTTAAGGCTATCCCCGTTGCTCTCGACGGCATCGCTGTTGTTGTGAACGAGAAATGCGGCGTTGAGGATCTGACCCTCGAGCAGGTTTCCGACATCTTCACCGGCAAGATCACCAACTGGAAGGAAGTTGGCGGCTCTGACCTGGAGATTTCCTGCATCGGCCGCGAGAATGGCTCCGGCACCCGTGACGGCTTCGAGTCTATCACCGGCACCGAGGATGCTTGCAAGCTCGCTCAGGAGCTGACTTCTACTGGCGCTGTGCTCACCGCTGTTGCTAGCTCCGAGAACGCTATCGGTTATGCATCCCTCTCCGCTGTTGAGGGCCAGGACGGCATCAAGGCTGTCACCATCGACGGCGTAGCTTGCTCCGAGGATACCGTTCTCGACGGCACCTACAAGATTCAGCGCCCCTTCAACCTGATCGTTAAGGAGGACGCAGAGCTCTCCGCTCAGGCTCAGGCATTCGTTGACTTCGCTACCAGCAGCGACGCAAACGACCTCATCCGCGAGGCTGGCGCTGTGCCCCTGGCATAAGCGATAACACCTCCTCCATCACGGGGCGCCAATCGGTTGGCGCCCCGCTTTCGTATAAGGAGCTTCCTTCATGAAAAAGAACCTGAACCCCGTCGAGGAGTTCTTCCACGGTATCTTCCTGCTGTGCGGCTTGCTGTCCGTGGCCTTCGTGGTAGGTATCACCGCCTACCTGATCATCTCCGGTGCCCCTGCTATCGCCCAGATTGGCTTTGTGGAATTCATGACTGGCCAGCTGTGGAACCCCAATAGCGATCAGTACGGCATCCTGCCCTTCATCCTCACCAGCGTCTACGGCACCCTGGGCGCTATGGTGGTGGGCATTCCCCTGGGCATCCTGACCGCCCTGTATCTTTCCAAATTCTCCGGAAAGCGTTCGAGTCGCCTCATTCGCTCCGCGGTGGAGCTGTTGGCCGGCATCCCCTCCGTGGTCTACGGCCTGGTAGGCATGATCGTTCTGGTCCCTGCCATCCAGCAGATCTTCAACCTGTCTAGTGGCGCGACCCTTTTGGCGGCAATCGTGGTTCTCTCCATCATGATTCTGCCCTACATCGTGAACGTGTCCGCCACCGCCCTCGACGCCGTGCCCAAGGAGTACGAGGAGGGTTCCCTGGCCCTGGGCGCCACCGAGACGGAGACCTACTTCAAGGTCTCTATCCACGCCGCCCGCTCCGGCATCGCCACTGCCATCGTGCAGGGCGTGGGCCGTGCCCTTGGTGAGGCCATGGCCATCATCATGGTTGCTGGCAACGTGGCCAACATGCCCGGCCTCTTCGAATCCGTCAGGTTCCTTACCACCGCTATCGTCAGCGAGATGTCCTACGCCAGCTACGGCAGCCTGCACCGTGACGCTCTGTTCTCTATCGGCCTGGTGCTCTTCGCCTTCATCGTCCTGGTGAACATCATCCTGAATCTCATTGCCCGTAGGGAGGATAAGTAATGGAAAACAAGCAACCCAAGAAGGGCGGCTCCGTCTCCTTCTCCCGCGTTACCGCAAAGCAGGGAGCTGGCGCATCGGCCCAGGTGGGAAGCGGTCAGGTGGCGGCAAACGTGCACACCTACGCCGCTGCCGAGAAGATGAGCCAACATACTTCTACCGCTCGCAAGGTGAAGTCCGGCATCCTGAAGGGGCTGGTGTACGCCAGTGGCGCCATCGTCTGCACGGTGTTGCTGCTGATCATCGGCTACATCTTCGCTCGGGGCATCCCTGGTATCACCGCCGAGTTCCTGACCACGCAGTCGTCCTACGTGCAGGACACCATCGGCATCCTGCCTAACATCCTGAATACCCTGTACATCGTGCTGGTGGCCATGGCCATCGTGATTCCTCTGGGCGTTTGCGCGGCTATCTACCTGAACGAGTACGCCACCAACAAGAAGATCGTGCGCCTCATCGGCTTCGCGGTAGAGACCCTTACCGGCATCCCCTCCGTTATCTTCGGCCTGGTAGGCATGTTGTTCTTCATTCAGATGCTGGGCCTGCAGGCGGGCATTCTGGCTGGCGGTCTGACCCTGGTGGTCATGGTCCTGCCTACCATCATCTCTAATACGTTGGAAAGCCTGAAGACCGTACCCAATGCCTACCGCGAGGGCGCCCTTGCCCTGGGCAGTGGCAAATGGCACATGATCCGCACCGTGGTGTTGCCTAACTCTATTAACGGCATTATCACTGGCTGCATCTTGGCCGTCGGCCGTATTGTGGGCGAGTCTGCCGCACTGCTGTACACCGCCGGCTTCGGCCTGATCCTGAACAGCTTTATGACCGCCCTGCAGTCTTCGAGTGCCACCCTTACCGTGGCCCTGTACGTGTACGCCACCGAGCGCGGCGAGATTGACGTGGCCTTCTCCGTGGCCACCATCCTCATGGTCCTGACCCTGCTGCTGAACATTGCCGCTAACCTGTCCGCCTCGAAGCTGGGGCATAAGGAGAAGTAGATGAACGCTTTCGAAATTGAGAATCTGAACCTGTGGTACGGCGAGCATCACGCTCTGCATGATATCTGCATCAACATTCCCGCCAACCAGGTGACCGCCCTGATCGGCCCTTCCGGCTGCGGCAAGTCTACCTTCCTGAAGGTGCTGAACCGCATGCAGGATCTGGTAGAAGGCGTCCGCATCGAGGGCAAGGTCATGTTCGGTGACCAGGACATTTACGCCCCTAAGACCGACGTCGACCAGCTTCGCACTCGCGTGGGCATGGTGTTTCAGAAGGCAAATCCGTTCCCTATGAGCATCTACGACAACATTGCCTACGGTCCTCGCGTGCATGGCATTAAGAAGAAGGATGAGCTCGATGCCATTGTGGAAGAATCCCTGAAGGGCGCAGCCCTGTGGGATGAGGTGAAGGATCGCCTGAAGCGCAGCGCTCTGGGCCTTTCCGGTGGTCAGCAGCAGCGCCTGTGCATTGCTCGCGCCCTGGCGGTGAAGCCCGAGGTCCTGCTCATGGACGAGAGCACGTCGGCCCTCGACCCTATCTCTACTGGCCAGATCGAGGACCTGGTGGGCGTGCTGAAGCGCGACTACACCGTGATCATGGTGACCCACAACATGCAGCAGGCCGTGCGCGTGTCCGACTACGCGGCCTTCTTCCTTTTGGGTGACTTGGTGGAATTCGCCAAGACCGACGACTTGTTCAATCGTCCCCTCGATAAGCGCACCGCCGACTACGTCTCTGGCCGCTTCGGCTAAGAAGTTGCGGTTGTTGCGGCTGGGATTGTGACCGGACGCTTAGCCAATCGCATCGTTGATCGCTTCAGCTAAGGACTGAGCAATTGCATACCACGTAATGCGCTTCAAAGCGCGGTGCATTGCGGAACATCATGAGGGCGCCTGGCATATGCCGGGCGCCCTTGTTGTTGCTGGGGTTTGCGGCAAAATCGTCAGGGTTTCGCGACTGAAAACTTCACTTTTGCTTGCAGGCTATGCGTTGTTTCCCTTAGTGCGTTTTCCTAAGGGGTTTTACGGTTTAAACTTCCATAAAATTATGAGTGCATTCGTGATGAAGCAACAAAGAGGACGAGGTATGGAAGATAACGTGATCGATTTTGATACAGCCAAGATTTTGGCTGGTGACCACATGGTGCGCGGCGTCGCTGCTGATGGCATGATTCGCGCCTTTGCCATTACGGCGAAGGAGACCGTGCAGACTGCGCACGAGAACCACAACACGAGCCCGCTGGTGACGGCGGCTCTGGGACGTCTCATGATGGGCGGCCTCATGATGGGCAGCATGTCGAAGGACCCCAATGAGCTCATTTCTTTGGTGGTGCAGGGCGATGGCCCTATCGAGGCACTGACGGTGACGGTTGATACCGCAGGTCACGTTAAGGGTTTCGCCAACCAGCCTAACGTATGGCTTCCTCCTAACGACCAGGGCAAGCTCGATGTGGGCGGTGGCATTGGCCAGGGAACCCTCAGCGTGGTGCACGATGTGCCCCATATTGAGCCCTACAGCAGCCAGGTTGAATTGGTCTCTGGCGAGATCGGCGACGACCTGACCTCGTATTTCGCCATCAGCGATCAGATTCCCACCAGCGTGGGCGTAGGCGTTCTGGTGAACAAGGACACCAGCGTGAAGCAGGCTGGCGGCTTCATCATTCAGCTCATGCCCGGTTACTACGAGTACCTTACCGATGAGCTTGAGGCCAATCTGCAGGGTGTGACTTCGGTGACCTCTCTGATGGAAGACGGCCTGACGCCCACCCAGATCCTCGAGAAGTTGCTAGAAGGTATGGACTTCAAGGTTCTTGATGTAATGCCCGTGAGCTTCAGGTGCGACTGCAGCGAGGATCGCGCCATCCGTTCCGCTGTTGCCCTGGGCGAGGTGGAGCTGCGAGACATCATCGAGAAGGGGGAGACCGCCGAGGTCTTCTGCCACTTCTGCGGCAAGCGCTACTACCTGACGCCTCAGAAACTTGCCCAGATGATCGTGGATATGCAGGGGTAGGGCTTCGGCTCAGAACTAAGTGCAGAAGAGGGCGACCTTAGGTTGCTTCGGGCTTATCGTTGGAATGGGCGACTCCTGGTAGCTTCAGGCTAATTGTCGGAATGGGGCGACTCCAGGTTGCCTCGGAGCGCATTGAGTCCCGAGTTTTGAGGCGGTGTACACTGTGACGTACACCTGTTCGATAGTTTTGTAGTATTCTGAGGCCGAAACAAAAGGTTTGCGACTGTTAGATGGGGGATGCTTTATGACAACGTTGCGAGATGCTTTGTACGGTGCGGCAGTGGGAGATGCTTTGGGCGTTCCCTATGAGTTTTGCCTGCGAGACGCCTTTGCCTGCACGGAAATGACCGGATGGGGCAGCTGGAATAAGGCCCCTGGCACATGGTCTGACGACACCTCTATGCTGTTGGCCACTTGCGATAGCCTGCGTGTCTGCGAGGGTGAGGTGAACACCGAAGATATGCTGAGCCGTTTCCGCGCTTGGCGGCGGGAGGGTGCCTATACCGTCGATGGCCTCTTCGATATTGGCAACACCACGGCTACCGCCCTCATGTCCGGTCAGGGTCTGACTGACGAGCGCTCCAATGGCAATGGCTCTCTTATGCGCATCGTGCCGCTGGCCTTCACTGATGCAACTGACGAGGAAATCGCGCAAGTTTCCGCTATCACCCATGGCCACCGGGTTTCCCAGGAAGCATGCGTGAACTACGTGCATATTGCCCGAGATCTTCTGGCTGGCAAGAGCTTGGTTGCGGCAGTAGAGGGCGCGCCCTATCAGGGGCATCCTTTCGAGAGGCTTGCGGATATCGCCAAGCAGGGTAAGGAGTTCCCACGGGATGAGGTTTCCTCTACGGGCTTTGTGGTGCACACCATCGAAGCGGCCATCTGGTGCCTGGCTTCTACGGAGAGCTACAAGGAGTGCGTGCTGGCAGCGGTGAACCTGGGTTCCGATACGGATACCACGGCCTGTGTTGCCGGTGCCCTGGCGGGAATCGTGTACGGTGCTGATGCCATCTCCGAAGAGTGGGTGCAGACGCTGCGCGGCACGGACATCATCGATAGCTGCCTGTTCTAGGAGCTTGTCGAGCAGGCGGATTGCGAGCTGTTCACATGGCAACGTTTGGCTGGAGAGGCCTATATTCAGGACTAGCGGCGTCTTTGGGGCACTGGTCTCTGGGGCTTTTCTACCGCAGTGTCTCCTGATGAAGTGGCAAGCGCTCGTTCGTACAGATTGAACGCCTGCAATATGTCGTCGGCGACGTAGATGCCACTTTTTCGGTTCTTTGCGTTTTGTCTCAGGATGCCAGCTTCCTGCAAGGCGAGTACGGCCGAACGAGCGGCAGGGTAGCTCTTGCCCGTGAGGCTCTGGGCTGTCTTTATGCTGATGACGGGGGTTCCGGGAAGCAGGTTCATCAGGTCGTATCCTGCGGATCCTTTTCTGAAGTGCGCGATGTCGTTCCAGGAACTGCGAATCCTCTGAATCTCCTGTTCGAATTCGGCTGCTCGGTGGCAGGAGAGGGTCAGAACGTTGGCGAAATATTCCACCCACTCGTTCATGGCGTATTCTCGGTCACCATCATCATCGGTGCGATAAGCGCTTAGGTTGGCTACGTACCGATCTTTGTCGGTTGCCAAAAGGAGGGAGACGGGAGGAATCGTAGTGAGAGAAAGACCCGCCCAGCGCAGTATTACATGTATAAGGGCCCTTCCTGTTCGACCGTTGCCATCCGCGAAGGGATGAATCGTTTCGAATTGCGCATGCGCAACGGCGGCTGTTGCTATGGGGGGAGCTGGGATTCGTTGATGAATCGAACGAGGTCTTCTAGGAGTAGGGGAACCTCAGCTGGCTCTGGGGGAACATAGGCTGCACCTACGGGATTCACCCGGTTTCCTCCTATCCAGTTTTGCTCGGTGCGGATTACTCCTCCCAGTTTTTCGTATCTGGTTCTTCGCAAAAGGGACGCATGCAGATGCTGCATGTCTTGAAGACTCAGGGAGTCTTTTGACGCAATGCGATCTACTTCGCTGATCATGGCGTGGAGGTTTCCCAACACCTGGGCTTCGGTGGCGTCTATGCGATGGTTGACGCCCAGGCGGTCGAGCTCTTCATACTCCATGAGCTTAGAGGCGGGCATTTCGAGACCTTCAATGCGGGAAGAGGAAACGGCTTCTGCCCGTAAAAGTAAGCGAGCGAGGGGTTCGGTGTCGGTGAGAGAGCCCTGGGTGTTCAAATCGCTTAGGGCTTGCTGCGCTTGTGCAACGGCGTTTGCGCAGGTGGGGTTCAGCGAAAGCTCGAATTCGCAGAGCATGTCAGGGACGTAGGGGTAGTAAGTGCCTCCCAGACGCTCGGTTTTATTCATACCGTATCCGTCTGATTGCCAGAATCTCTTTTGGTACGTACCCATAAGGAACCTTTCTTTCCCTATCTATAAAAATAAGGTTACGGTCATAACCTTATTTTTTCAGATGGCGGATATAAGGTTATGCGGCCAGGTCTGAAATCGGACCTATGCTTTCTGGGTGGGCGCTTTGGTTGCATAGAGGACTGCTAGCCTCTTTGTGAGAACGATTACGGCATCAACAGAATAGCGTTCAAGGATAATTGGCTATAGTTGGGTGACCTGTTGCATTTTAAGAGGAGGTCATCCTGATGAATGTTTCTCTTGCGAGCGTGCTTGCGGATAAGCGACGCCTTATGGCGTCGGCTGCGCTTCTGGTGTTCGCGCTGCTTTCCGCCTTCGTGTTGGCGCCTATCTTCTCTTCCCCAGATTTCTATGCGGGGACTATCGAGTCCTTGGGAAACAAGGAGACGGGTGCTTTGGGCCTTATGGCGGGAGCCACGGCGGCCTCTATCGGTCTTTCTACTATCCCCTCTACGGAGAACATCGGAAAATCTTTGGCTGACCTTAGCGGCTATATCGTTATCATTCTCTCCGCGATTGTTCTCGAGAAGTATTTGCTGGTGATCATCCCCCAGGCCGTGTTCATGGTCATCTTCCCAGCTGCGTGCGTGTTGTTCATCATCAACATGTTTGCGGTCAGGGAAGCGGTGTTTGGCTTCGCGCGGAAGCTGACTCTGTTGGGCATCGCTGCTCTGTTCGTGATACCGGTGAGCGTGGCGGTGTCGGATTTCGTTTCGGAAACCTACAGCGATATCACGGCGGTTTCCGTAGCGGCAGATGACCAGGACGGTGAGAAGGCTGCGGCAGACGCTGCTGAGGGCGGGTCTGTTGCAGATGGTCAGACCCAGGATTTCTGGAGCGACCCTCTTGC
>JAQXVU010000005.1 GCA_029225085.1 Eggerthellales bacterium
CACGTGACCGCAGCCATGCTTCGCGGCGAAGGCGTACTGGGCGATGAAGGTGGTGAGGCCTGCATGGGAATGGGCAATAGCCTTGGGCAAACCCGTGGTGCCGCTGGTAAACAAACGTAGAGCCGTATCCTGAGGCTCAGCATCTACCAGAGCAAAGGGCGCATCGTCGTCTGCTAAGAATCGGGTGAAGCCGCATGCACCGGCTGCGAGAAGATCCTCAGGCACCTCGTCTGCACCTACGAACACCTGCTGACAGTCAGGAGCATTCTGCAAAATCCCGCGCACGTGATCTGCATGAGCATCGTCCCACACCACCAGGGAAATCCGAAAGTTTGCCAAAACCTTCTGAACCTCGGCGGGTGCCAAACGAGTGTTCACCATGCAGGGAATGACGTTTGCCTTCATGCAGCCTAACAACGCGGCGATGCTTCTGACGGAGTTCTCGCAAAGCATTGCCACGTTTCCCTGATTGGGAATGCCGTGGTCCTGCAGGGAGCGGGCGAAGCGATCTGACAGATCCCTGAGCTGGGCATAGGTGATATTGGTGGAGCCTTCCACCACCGCAATCTCATGGGGATACGAATGGGATGCCTCCTGAAACAGTCGTGCGAAGTTCATGCTCACCAGTCCTTCCCATCACAGGCGGCCGCGGGCCGCATTCACAGACAACGAGGGGTCCCCAGGCATAGTGCAGAATCCTGGGGACCCAACTAACGGGTGCTTCTATGCGAAGACCTCACGGGAGATAACGAGCTTCAGAATCTCGTCGGTACCCTTAGTGATGGAGCACACCTTTGCGTCCCTGAACAGGCGCTTCCTAGGAGAATCCCCCGCCACTCAGGCACTGCGCACCCGCATTCAGCACGAAGCCGGAAAAGACCAAGATCTGCTCATCATCGGCGAGCAAGGCTGCGGCAAGAGAACGGCAGCCGAATGCATCCACCGTAAGAGCGCGCGACGAGCTGCGCCGTTCGTGGTATGCCACTGCCCATCCTTTGCGGGAAGCGATACCCAGAGGATCCTCAGCGGACAAGATGAACGAGTCACGGGCATGCTAGAGCGAGCCAAGCGCGGAACCTTGTACCTAGACGAGATCGAGAGCCTTCCCCTGCAAACACAGGCATTTATCGGCGAGTTCCTAGAGACCAAAACCTTCATGCGCCTAGGTGACCTAAGACCCCAGCAATCGAACGTGCGGGTGATTATGTCCTGCAAGCAAAGCCCAAAAGAGCTTCTACGAGAAGGGCGCTTAAGCCCCGACCTGTTCTACAAGCTTCCAACCAGCCAGATTTCGGTGTCTCCCCTACGTGAGCACACCGAGGACATTCCGGAAATCTCTAAGGCCTTCTGCGACGAGATCAACGGAGATACAAGCCTGGCTGACAGTGTGGCCAAAAGGATACGGGAGTTCGAAACGAACGCCGAATACCCCTGGCCAGGAAACGTGCGAGAGCTTCGCAGCGTAGTGGAGCTCATCATCGCCAACTACCAGGATGGCGCCACGACAGAAGATGCCGTTGCAAGCGCGATTCAACGGCTTACGGAAGAAAACCAAGGACATGCGAGAATCGTTGGAAGTACTGGTGACGCTGAAATCTCGAACGATGCATGCGGACTCCGTACATCGGTTGAACATGCAGATGCAAATCGCGTTGCAATGCATGCCGGAAAATCAGCAGCACGAGATACCATTCCCGCAACTCAGCACACTGTCCCCTACGAAGAGCACGAACGAGAGATGATAGCCCAGGCACTTATTCGCAACCGCGGCAACAAAACCGCCACCGCCAAAGAACTGGGCATGGCAAAGCAGACCCTCTACAACAGGCTGAAAAAGTATGACCTTGGATAAGCGCTGCGACTCGCCTAGCGTTACGATCGCATTAGCTAGCAGAAACTCCGCTGCTGCCGAAACCGCCCTCGCCGCGCTCGGTGTCATCGAGCACTTCCACAAGTTCAAAGGCAGGAGACTCGACACCCATGATGACCAGCTGGGCAATGCGGTCGCCAGGCATGATGTGAATAGGAGTCTCAGGGTCAAGGTTCACGGCTGCGATTTTCAACTCGCCGCGATAGTTAGAGTCGATGAGGCCAGGAGTGTTCGCCAAAGAGAGACCCTGACGAATAGCGGTGCCACTGCGAGGAAGCACGAATCCGGCATAGCCCCTGGGGATAGCAACCGCCAGACCGGTGCCGATGAGCTGGCGCTGGAAGGGCTGCAGCACGACCTCCTCGGTAGAGCAAAGATCGACGCCGGCGTCTCCGTCATAGGCGTTCTTGGGGACAACGGCGTTCTCGGACAGAACCTTCATGGGCACGGACAGCATAGTCATTAGGAAAAATCCTCCTCTAGGGCGTTCTTGAACTCCTCGACGCTCTTAAAGTCCTTGTACACGCTGGCAAAGCGAATGTAGGCAACGTCGTCGATGGTGCGCAGGCGCTGCATGACCATGTTGCCAAGCTGCTTCGAGGGAATCTGGGTGGTGTTGGAATTACGCAGCTCCGCCTCGATGGAGGCGATGAGGGAATCTATCTGCTCGGACGAGATGGGGCGCTTCGCACAGGCGATGAGCACGCCGCGGAAGAGCTTCTCACGGTTGTAGGCCTGGGACGAGCCATCGGACTTGATGATGACCAGGGGCGTCTCGCCCATGCGTTCGTAGGTGGTGAACCTAAAGCCGCATTCCAAACATTCACGGCGACGACGAATGGTGAAGCCATCGTCAGCCGGGCGGGAATCGACAACCTTTGAATCTTCGTTACCACAGTTAGGACAGCGCATGTAACCTCATTCTGTAGGAGTAATATGGCTAAATGTACCATAGAGCATGCGAAGATAACTACATGTGGTGGTTTTAACACAAAATACGTCAGATGTGGAATTATTCGCGCGAACACGTAAGCGAGCGAACATGAGCGAAGCAAACGAGATTTCCGTAGCCAGCAAGCTGTCGGACGCGACCGCGGCAAACAGTGTTTACGCTGCCACCGACCCGTGCGCGATAGGCGGTCTTTCCGTAGCCGTTGGCCAGATGGATGTCATAGCCGGCAACCCCCAGGCGAACCTTGCCACCATGCGTGCCATGGTTGCCCAGGCCAAGGAAGCGGGAGCAGACCTGATTGTCTTCCCCGAGATGTGCGTTGGCGGCTACTTCTTGGCCGACAAATGGACAGACGAGTCCTTCGTCGATTATCTGGAAAGCCTGAATGACCAGGTCAGGGCCATGTCAGATAGCATCGGCATCATCTTCGGCAACGTGGTGCGCTCCTACCGCGGCACTGCACCCAAGGGTACCGACGGACGTCGCGCCCGCTACAATGCCGCTCTCTTCGCCCAGGATGGCCAGTGGGTTCCCCGTCAGCACGACGACGCCGTCGCAGGCGTGTACCTGAAGTCGCTGCTGCCCAACTACCGCATGTTCGACGACGACCGCTACTTCGTCTCGTCCCTAGAGGACGCCCAATACCACACCGAGCTGGCCTTCGAAGACGCCTACTGCTCCCCCTTCCTGTTCATGGTCCGTGGCACGACCTACCGTATTGGCCTGGAAATCTGCGAGGATCTCTGGTCCGGCGACTACGCCTTCGACGTCACCGGCCACTACCAGCGCCAAGGCTGTGACCTAGTGGTGAACATCAGCGCCAGCCCCTGGACGCTGGGCAAGGACAACGGCCGCGCCAAGCGCGTAGCCGAGCACGTTGCCGCGCTGGGAAGCATTCCTCCCCTGCTGTACGTGAACAACGTGGGCATGCAGAACAACGGCAAGAACGTGCTGTCCTTCGATGGCGGCAGCGCCCTGTACGGAAGTGACGGCCGCATCCTGCACCAGTGTCCCGACACCTTCACCGAGAGCTGCGAGGTGGTGAACTGGGTGGAAGGCGCATCTTCCACATCTGCCGCAAGCTGCTACGAGAATGACTCCGAGAAGATTCTGGATGCCCTGGTGCACACTCTGCGCCGCTTCGACCAGCAGATCTTCCCCTTTAAGCCCAAGTGGATCATCGGCCTGTCCGGCGGCATAGACTCAAGCATCACCGCGTGCCTGCTGCGTTTGGCCCTTAGCGACCCCAGTAGGATCATCGGCTACAACCTGGCCACCCGCTACAACAGCGACATCACCAAGGCCAACGCCTACAACCTGGCACAGGCTCTGGGCATCACCCTGAAGAACGGCAGCATCGAGGCTGTGGTTGGGGCAACCGAGGACGTGCTGCGCACCTACGGCTACGCGGACGAGCAGATCAGCGGCCTGGCCCAGGAGAACATCCAGGCGCGCCTGCGCGGTCACATGCTCTCGACCTTTGCCGGCGTCGAGGGCGGTGTCATCATGAACAACGGCAACAAGATCGAGGTCGCCTTAGGTTACGCCACCTTGTACGGCGATGCCATTGGCGCCATCTCGCCTTTGGGAGATCTGACCAAGGTGCAGCTCTTCGACCTGGCGCGCGCAATCAACCGCCGTTTGGGAACGGAAGCCGTGCCGGAGAACCTGATTCCCGAGGAGACCGACGAGGGCTTCAGCTGGGAGACCATGCCCAGCGCCGAGCTAAAGGATGCCCAGGTAGACCCTATGAAGTGGTTCTATCACGACTGGCTCATCCGTAAGCTGCAGGACTATCCTGGCTATGGCATCGAGAAGATCATGCGCCAGTACCTTAAGGATAAACTCGCCAGCACTCCCGTTGCCAAGTGGATCCCTTTCTACGGCCTCGACGACCCCGAGGCTTTCATCAACGATTTGGAATGGGTGCTTCGTCAGCTGCGTATTTCCGTGTTCAAGCGCATTCAGATGCCGCCCATTATCACCATCTCCCGCGGTTCCTTCGGCTTCGATTTCAGGGAGAACCAGGCAATCTATGAGCAGACGCCTGAGTATTGCGAGCTGAAGGAAGCAATTCTGCAGCGCGGGTAGCGAGGGCTGAGGACTGAGCGCGAAGCAACGATAGGCACGTATCGCTTAGGCGGTAACGACCACGCCCTGCGTTGCCGAAAGAACTGTGCGCCAAAAGAAAAGCCCTCTGCAAGCAGAGGGCCGAAGTGGCTTCAGTAGGTTGGCTCACCAAGCGAAAGCTTAAGCACAGAAGGCCGCCCTTGCCCATGGAGCAAGCAAGGGCGGCAACGAAGAGTTCGTGGTTAAATCACAGCAATCAGAGCTGCGAGAACGCTGCAAACCGCAGTGCCCAGCACGATGGACGACATACCGGGACGATCCTTCGAACCGGAAAGCGTACCGTACTTCAGCTGATACGCGAAGCTCATCTCGCGCTCATCATAGGTACTGGTGATGCAAGTGAAGGAGCGGTCATGCGCCAAGGAAGCACAAGCCTCATCAGACCAGTTCATATCGCGCTTAACAGCGACGTTTCCGTAGATATAGTCCTGATTGCTCTGGGTCATCATGGCGACCTCCTTGCTCTTGCATAGAACCTTTGTTCGTGTTTATAATATGTCGAACAAAGGTTCTATGCAATACTTTTAGCAAACAAATGTTCTATATTTTAGTTGGGATACATTATGGCCAAGGAACTCACCGCAAAGCAGATCACCGTTCTGAACTTCATTCGCAAGTTCATCGCTGAAAAAGGCTACGGCCCCACGGTTCGCGAGATCTGCCAAGGCGTGGGTCTATCCTCCCCTTCCACCGTGCAGGTTCACCTGAACGCTCTCGAGCGAAAGGGCATGATTAACCGCGACTCTCAGAAGTCTCGATCCATCACGCTTTCTGATTCTGCCGCTGAAGAAACTGAAGAAGCCGCAGCTCAGGCTCCTTCTACCGGCTATTCCCAGGGAACCCTCACCCTTCCTCTTGTAGGTAACGTAGCAGCCGGCTCCCCCATCCTTGCAGAGGAAAACATCGAAGATCAGGTGATTCTGCCCACCAGCATCGTGGGTGACTCCGCTTCCTTCATGCTCACCGTGCACGGCAACTCCATGATCGAAGCCGGCATTAACGACGGCGACACCATCGTGGTTCGCGAGCAGTCCACCGCAGATAACGGCGACATCGTGGTCGCCCTCATCGAAGACGGCGCAACGGTGAAGCGCTTCTTCAAGGAGAAGGACCACATTCGCCTGCAGCCCGAGAACGCTACGATGGATCCTATCATCGTCGATGATTGCGCCATAGTTGGTAAGGTCGTTGCCCTGTTCCGCAGGCTGTAATCAGCGCGTAGGCACGCTTCGAACGCAGCATTTACAGTGCCCCAAGGTCACTAAAACGAGCGTCGCACGTAAAGGGCCTAAGGACACCAAAAAACGAGCGTTCAACAGGGACTAAACCAGACAGCATCAGTACGTGGCGCAAGGAAAATCCTTCCGCCACTTCGCTATTCCACAGAAAAGCGAGCGAAGGTGTTCTTCAGAGGCTCGCTCACATGCAGACGCATGACCGTACCGGTATCGTCGTAGCTCTCCTCGATGAGCGTGCAGCGCTCGTGAGCCACAGAGACCAGATCGCCGCGGTCATAGGGGATGCGCACCGTCATGTAGCTGCCATGATTCGCCGCTTCCTCGGAAATGCGGGCCAACAGATTGTCGAGGCCCTCCCCTTCCTGGGCAGAAATGAGAACAGCGTCCTTATCGGAGAGGGTCAGATTCTCGCGCTCCTCTTCAGAGAGCAGGTCGATCTTGTTGTAGACCTGAATGCGGGGGATCTCGCTATCCACAATCTGAGAGAGAATCTCGTTGACGGTCTTAATTTGGTCGTGCATCTCGGGCGATGAAGTATCAGCCACATGAAGGACCAGGTCAGCGTACTTAATCTCATCGAGAGTAGAGCGAAAGGACTCGATGAGCTTCGTGGGCAGCTTCTGAATGAAGCCGACGGTATCAGTGAGGGTAACCTCACGGCCATCGGGAAGCTCCATCTTGTGAGACTTCGAATCGAGGGTGGCGAAGAGCTTGTCGTAGCTGAGGACTTCAGCTCCGGTCAGGGCATTCATGAGGCTGCTCTTACCGGCATTAGTATAACCAGCCAGAGCCACCTTGAAGACGCCGCTTTCCATACGGCTTTTGCGCTGCACGTCACGACGGGCTGAAACCTGCTTAAGCTCGCGCTTAATAGAGGTGATGCGATTGCGGATGATACGACGGTCGACCTCCAGCTGGCTCTCACCTTCACCAAAGCGGGAGCCAACGCCACCGCCCATGCGGTTAGAAGCCAAGTGAGCCCACATGCCGCGCAGACGGGGGTACAGGTACTCGTTCTGAGCCAGGGAGACCTGCAGCCTGCCCTCCTTGCTGGTGGCGTGAAGAGCGAAGATATCCAGAATCAGTGCCGTGCGGTCGATGATCTTTATGTTCTTAGAGACCATGTGCTCGAGGTTAGACTGCTGGGATGGCGTGAGCTCATCGTCGAAAATGACCACGTCGATAGCAAGAGCCAGGCAAGTATCGGCGATTTCCTGAGCCTTGCCAGAACCTACGAAGGTGCGGGGATTGGGCTTGTCGAGCTTCTGGGTGGTGCGATCTACCACCACGGCGCCAGCGGTCTCCGTAAGGCGAGCCAGCTCTTCCATAGAAGAGTCGAGATTCCAAGGGGAGCCGGGCAGGTCGACGCCCACCAAGAGGGCGCGTTCGGGTTCTTCATCAGTCACATAGAATGCCATGCAAACAGTACTCCGTTCATAAATCGCGAACCCCATTAGGATACCGCCTAATGGGGTTCGAGGATTCGAAATATGAGGTGACGCCCAACAAATTACCAGGAGCAACGGGCAGTGTGAGACGAAAGCCCGAAGCAGCCTACAGCTCTACGGTGCCAGAGAAGCTGGTCTGAGCAGGGCCAGTCATGCGCACGTGGTTGTTGTCGAGCCATTCGATGTGCAGGGTACCGCCAGAGAGAATCAGGTCGTTCACACGGGAGGTGCGACCGGTAAGGGCTGCTGCGGTGTTAGTAGCGCAAGCACCGGTACCGCAGGCCAGGGTCTCGCCGTCACCGCGCTCATATACGCGCATATGAATGCCGTCCTCTTCCACCACAGCGAACTCGATGTTGGCCTTGGCAGGGAAAGCGGGATGGCTCTCGAAGAAGGCGCCGACCTCGTTCAGGCGGAAAGTAGTCAGGCTCTTGTTGGCAGGATCAGTGAAGGCGGCATCAGGTGCCTGGGAGATGTCGTCGAAGAAGCACACAGCGTGAGGATTGCCCATAGACACCGTGGTGAAGGCGAAGGTACCCCAAGGGGATTCCAAAGCAACATCGTGGGCGTAGGGGGTCTCCTGATAGGTACCATTGGCCTCGAAGGCGGTGGGAACGTCAGCGGGAACCAGGATAGGCTCGCCCATGTCGATAGAGGCCTGTTCCATAAGGCCATCCTCATTGGTGGTGAAGGTCAGGGGGCGCTTGCCAGCCTTGGTCTCGGCGATGAAGGCGCCAGCAGAGACATCGACCATCTTGTGATCGACCAGGTACTTTGCGAAGCAGCGAACACCGTTGCCGCACATCTCGGCCAAGGAGCCATCGGAGTTGATGTAGTGCATGTATGCAGCGCAGTCGTCGTACTGAGAGGGGCGAACCAGGATAACGCCGTCGCCGCCGATGCCGAAGTGGCGATCGCAGAGCCAGCGAACCTGCTCATCGGTAAGCTCGATGGCAGCATCCATATCGTTCACGAAGACAAAGTCGTTGCCCAGACCATTCATTTTCACGAAATCGAGTTTCACAGTTGTGCACCTTTCATAGCAGTTTCTTCCGAAGAGATTATGTCAAATGCACTTTTCAGAATGGTTTCGAGATTTGGAATTGTGGCGTCTACCCAATGAATGCGCTTGTCCCGGTTAAACCAAGAGCGCTGTCGCTTTGCATAGCGATGGGTGGCAGTCTTAATCTGGTCGATCGCCTCGCTTAGGGAGCAGGCGCCGTCGAGGTAGGCAACGATCTCCTTGTAGCCGATGGCCTGAGGAGCCGTGAGGGCATCACGAAGACCCTGGTTCAGCAGACCCTGCACCTCTTCTACCAGGCCCTGAGCCACCATGCCATCGACGCGGCGGTCGATGCGCTCCCGTAGCACGTCCGGATCTACCTTCAGGCCCAGCTGAATGGCGGGCACCACCTGGGGGATGGTCTGCAGGTTCTCCTTCTGCACCGCATAGGATTTGCCCTGCTCAAGAAGCTCGAGAGCGCGAACGACGCGACGGGTGTTGTTCTCATGCACCACCGCAGCAGACTCGGGATCTCGCTGGTTCAGCAGCTCCCACAAAGCATGGGCACCCTGTTCCTGCAGCAAAGCCTCGTACTTGGCGCGAACGGGGTTTTCCTCCTGCTCACCCTCGGGATACTCATAGCCGTCGATGACACCGCGAATGTACAGGCCCGTGCCGCCGCAGAGGATGGGGCGGGAACCCGCATCGTCGATGTCCTGCATGACGCGCCTGGCATACTTCTGGAAGAGGGCCACCGAATAGGGCTCGCCAGGTTCTACCAGGTCGAGACCGAAATGAGGCACGATGCGCTCGGATACGGGCACCTTACCGGTGCCGATATCCATGCCGCGATACACCTGCATGCTGTCGGCGCTGATGACCTGGCCACCCAAGGTGGCACTCAGCATCTGAGCCAGGTCGCTCTTTCCCGAAGCAGTAGGGCCCACGATGACGATGGCGGGCCTGCTGAGCTGCGGGATGAAGACATCACGTTGTGAGGCGATTGCTTCAGGGGATACCGACTCGCTGGCGCAAGTGACACGCGTGTCGCAAGAAGCGGACATTACTCCCCTACCCCGACCAGATGGCCAGCCAAATACCAGGTCTTAGCCACGTCTACCTGCACCGTGCAGATGCGGCCAATGAGAGAGGAGGGATCCATAGAGGGAGGCACCGACGCATGTATGGTCTGGTTCTTAGGGGTCCTGCCCGTAATCTGGGACGCATTGCGCTTGTTCAGGCCCTCTACCAGCACTTCCACCACCTTATCCTGGTCGGACTGGTTGCGCTCATAGGCCTTCTCCTGCACCAGGTCGACCAGACGGTCGAAGCGGTCCTGAATGACCTCGTGAGGCGTAGGGTCGTCGATCTTGGCGGCAGGAGTTCCCTCACGCTTAGAGTAGATGAAAGTGAACACCTGGTTGTAGCCCACTTCCTTCACCAGATCGTAAGTAGCCTGGAAGTCCTCTTCCGTCTCACCGGGGAAGCCCACGATGATGTCGGTGGAAAGGGCAATATCGGGGCAGGCATTGCGCACCTTGTGTACCAGGTCGATGTAGCGCTCGCGGGTATAACGCCTGTTCATCGCCTTCAGGATGCGGTTAGAACCGGACTGGGCAGGCAGATGCAGCGCGGGGGCCACGTTGGGTAGAGTCGCGAACTTCTTAATGACCTCGTCGGTGAGATCCTTGGGGTGGCTGGTGGCATAGCGCAGGTACTTCACACCGGAAGCAGCAACGCATTCCAACACGTCGGCGAAACGAGGCTTACCGTACAAGTCACGACCATAGGAGTTCACGTTCTGACCCAGCAGGGTGATCTCCTTCACGCCATCCGCAACGAGCTTCTTGGCCTCAGCCTCGATCTCCTCGATGGGGCGCGACTTCTCGCGGCCGCGAACGTAGGGGACGATGCAGTAGGTGCAGAAGTTGTTGCAGCCCATGGTGATGGGCAGCCAGGCGCTCCAGGAATGCTCGCGCACCGTAGGCAGATCGGACCAGAAGCTATCGCCAGCTTCCAGAATCTCGGTCTGCGGGCTCTGATCAGCCACGGCAGCCATGACAAGATGAGGCAGAGCGTTCAGGTTGTGAGTGCCGAAGACCACGCTGACGTGGGGCATGTCGTCGATGAGGGACTGACCGTCACGCTGACCGATGCAGCCGCCAATGGCGATGACGCGCTTGGTAAGGGGCGAGCCTTCACGCAGAGGATAGTTCTTCATGGTCTCTACCTGGCCGCGGAGGCGAATGTCAGCCGCCTCGCGAACGCAGCAGGTCATGAAGACGACGATGTCGGCTTCCTCGATGGTTTCTACCCGATCAGATCCGCATTCTTCCAGAAGACCGCAAACGCGCTCGGAATCATGCTTGTTCATCTGACAACCGTAGGTGACCACGCAGTAGGTGGTCTGGGAAAGATTCTGTGCAGCCATTGTTACTGAGCCTCTCGCTTCACTGCGGAGAACCCACCGCGAGGCTCGATGGCGAATCTGATGGCGGTGCGATAGTCACCGTCGATGACGATATCTGCGAAGGAGGGTACGCACACGATTTCTATGCCGATGGGCGAAAGGAAACCGCGAGAGATGGCGATGGCCTTCACCGCCTGGTTAACAGCTCCTGCACCAACGGCCTGAATCTCTACCGGAGAGCCGTCCTTAATCATGCCGGCGATAGCGCCCGCCACGGAGGCCGGAGAAGAGCGAGATGAGACGCGAAGGCAGCCAATAGTTTGGGAATCCGGTTCTTGAGTCACGATAGTTCCTGTTTTCTCATTCATAGTGCGTATAGAGCCTATATATAGTGTGTTATGTGTAAACAGCTACAAATTGTACCCGTAGGTACCAACCAGTGCAAACCGTACGCCATATGCGCCGTCATTGAAGTCCGCTAGCAGCCCCTTGCCCGCTGAACCGATTGGTCGCACGAGTACACACGAGCCCTCGTGCGCGAGACTACTGCAGATCATCTGGAAGCAAAGGCACCTTCACCACCAGCTCACCGTCGCGCACGTAGACCTTTGGCTGCACGTCGGCATTCAGGTAATAAGCTGCGGCGAGGTTCTTGTAAGCGCCCATAACGTCTGTCCCGAAACCCTGCAGATCGTCTTCGGAAAGGTTCACAGCCTTCTTGCGCTGTTTCGGACGGGAAGCGGCCGAAGCCTCCGAAGCAGACTTTGGCTGCGCTGCGGTGAGCAGCTCTAAGAAACTGGGAGGACGCTTAATCTGCCCATCGATGATGCGTCGCGCACTGCGGGTAGACAGTTCCAGACCCAGGCTCTGGCAGATTTCCGTAAGCTCATCAGGGCCAGAGGCCAGAGAGGGTCGCAGGTACAGGGGGTAAGCTTCCAAACCTTTATGGAAGATGCGCTCCTTGTCGGAAAGAGCCTTGCACCCCAGGTCATACAGGGCAGCAGCGATCTCGATACCCGAGCCCAGGAACACCAGGGACTTGCCCCGCTCGTCGAGAGAGAACTCCCCCACCGTCCGGTTGATGTTCTTAGGGCCGCGGAACAGGGTCCTCCCCTCTTCCTGCACGAACACCGGCATAGAGGACTGATCGGTCTTCTCGGTAAGGCGATCGGTGTCAAAGACCACCTGCAACGAGCTGCCCATACCAGGCGCGGAGGCAACAACTCGCGCATCCTTGGCATTCTCCTTGATAGAGAACAGCGCCATGCCACGACCGTGCACGCCCCACTTGTCTTCGTGGAAGGTGTCGAGCTTGCTGGTAACACGAGGTTCGAACACCAGCTTGTGCAGGTCGGCGGGAATGCCAGAGCCGTCATCGATCATGGTGAGGGTTCGCAGATTGCCAGCCTTAGAGGTAGCCAGGAAGATGAGATGAGCGCCTGCATCCCTGCTGTTGCGCAGCATCTCGATAACAGCGTCTTCTACACAGCGAATGTCCTGCTTGGCTTGACGGCGCTCTGCCTCAGAGCTCTCAAGACGGACAAAGCCATTTCCGTAGTCCTGTTCGACACGGAAATGGCTTTCACCTGTAGTTTGCTGCACGAATTCTATGAGTTCGTGGTCTGCCATAGGAAGCTGCTTAGTGACTACTTAGCAATGCCCACAGCGCGGCTCTCGCGAATAACCACAACGCGAACCTGGCCGGGATACTGCATCTCGCTCTCGATCTGCTTGGCGATGTCATGAGCCAGAACCGTGGTGGTTGCCTCATCGACGACCTCAGGGGTCACCATGACGCGAACCTCACGGCCAGCCTGGATGGCGTAGGTGCGCTCGACGCCCTCGTAGGAGTTTGCAATCTCCTCGAGCTTCTCGAGGCGCTTCACGTAAGCATCGAGGGTTTCCTTGCGGGCACCAGGACGAGCAGCGGAAACAGCGTCAGATGCCTGAATGAGAACATCGAGAACGGAGTTGGGCTCTACGTCAGCATGATGTGCCTCGATAGCGTGAACGATCTCAGGACGCTCACCGAAGCGACGAGCAAGGTCTGCACCGATGACGGCGTGGGAACCATCGACCTCATGGTCGATAGCCTTGCCGATGTCGTGCAGCAGACCGGCACGTTTGCAAGGGATAGGATCGAGACCCAGCTCGGAAGCCATGAAGCCAGCGAGGTGAGCAACTTCTACGGAGTGCTCGAGAACGTTCTGACCGTAGGAGGTGCGGTAACGCAGACGACCCAGGGTCTGAATGAGCTCAGGGGCAAGATCGTGAATGCCAGTGTCGAAGGTGGCCTGCTCACCAGCGTCGAGAATCTGCTTGTCCACATACTTGGTGGCCTTAGCGTACATCTCCTCGATACGGGCAGGATGAATACGACCATCTGCAATCAGATTGTCCATGGTGATGCGGCCAATCTCCCTGCGGACAGGGTCGAAGCAGGAGATGGTAACGCACTCGGGGGTATCGTCGATGATGAGGTTGGTGCCGGTGATCTGCTCGAAGGAGCGGATGTTCCTGCCCTCACGACCGATGATGCGGCCCTTCAAGTCATCAGAGGGAAGATGAATGGTGGAAACCGTGATCTCAGCAGTGTGCTCGGAAGCAAGGCGCTGAATAGCCAGGGTCAGAATCTCGCGAGACTTCTTATCGGCCTCCATACGGGTGCGGCTCTCAGCATCGCGGATGATGCGAGCAGAATCATGGGCAACCTCAGCCTTCAGAGAGTCGAGGAGCTCTTCCTTGGCCTCATCCTGGGTAAGGCCGGAAACGTGCTCGAGGCGAGTAGTGATCTCGCCCTCAAGCTCATCGAGCTTATGAGCGCGAGAGTCCATGGCCTTCTGCTGAGCGCGCAGGTCGCGGTCCTTCTTCTCTACCTGGCCCTGCAGCGAGGAGATCTGATGCTCGCGAGCATCGAGAGAATCGCTACGGCTGTTCAGAGACAGCTCACGCTGATTAACGCGAGCCTCGAGATCGCGGACCTCACGCATGCGGTCCTTGCTCTCAGCCTCGGCCTCAGCCTTCATCTTATGGATTTCGTCCTTAGCCTCAAGAATCTTCTCCCTCTGAATAGAGTCGGCCTTCGACTTAGCTTCAGAAAGGACGCGCTCGGCCTCAGCCTGCGCATTTGCAGATGTCTTGGAGGCAAGAGATTTAGAAATAGCAAGGCCGACCACTCCGCCAACAAGCAGACCGATCACAATGGCAACGATGGCCATAGGTTCCATGCTATACACCTCCCTTTCGGTTTCATATTCGGCGACAAAAAAGCCAGGTACAGAACCTGGCATGAGAATACATAGACTGATTCCCAGAAAGCTGGGAACCCACTATTCAGTTATCTATGCAAAACGCCTCACTATGAGGCGGAAATCTCATACCGTTACAGTGTAAACCAAAGCCCCAGGAAATAGCGGGACATTCTACACAATCACGGGGTAATCACAGGTACAGCGCCCGTTTTGATTGCGTAAAACTTTCGCAGCTACAGTCCGTAGGCCTGACTTACCACGCGATGGGCGACCGAAGGGCTGAAACCTCGGGACAGTAATCGACGGTACGAGCTCGCGGAGGGATTCTTGGAATGGGAAGGATGACGGGCCACGTCTTCCCGTGCCCGATCTTCCTCGGTTCCCCACTGCTCCCAATACACTTCAGGCCATCCCGGAACTGTGGAAGGATCTATCTCATGGGAGCGAAGGTCACGTTCGATGGCAACTTGACCCTTTCCCGCACGAAGACGGGTGCTGATAAGCGCCTCCGCATAACGCTGGTCGTTGATGAGGTTTAGAGCCACGGCGTAATCGACGGCCTCAGATGCAGCATCCTGGGAGAACTCCTCCCGTACCAAACGGGTGCGCATCTTGCAGGCAGAGTACTCCGAATAGGAGCAGAGATCCTGCAAGCGAATGAAGGCCTTCCTGCCCTCAGGAGTCAGGCAATCGAAGGATGCCGAGACGCCCCCAGAAGAGTTTGCTTCAATGCGGGACATCTCTTCACGAAGCGAGTCGACACAAGGAGACGCATCTCGAGAACCATCAGCACAAGAAGGGATGGAAGAAGCCTGGTGTTCGGTAGAGCGAGAAGAGACGGAAGGAGCCCGATGCTCATCAGCATCAAAAGAGCCGGATGATACCTGGGGCTCATCGAGACCGAAGGAGCCAGAAGGCGCCGCCATGATCTCATCTATCTGAGACTGCAGCGCCTTCAACAAGTCTTTCTTATCGGCAGCCAAAATGCCTCTCCTGCTTACTCGGAGTCAGCAGCTGGTGCAGAGGCGGCAAGGAGATCAGTGGCGGGAATGCCATACTCCTCACGCACCTGCAGCTCGATGATGTTGCGCAAATCGGGGTTCTGCTCGAGGGTAGACTTTGCAGCTTCCCTACCCTGTCCCAGGCGCTCTTCACCGTAGGTGTACCAAGAGCCGCTCTTTTTCACGACGCCGCACTCAGCAGCCATGTCGAGAATGCAGCCTTCCTTGGAAATGCCCTTGCCGTACATGATGTCGAACTCAGCCTGCTGGAAAGGAGGAGCGACCTTGTTCTTAACCACCTTCACGCGAACGCGGTTACCGATGGTCTCACCGTTCTGCTTGATGTAGTCCTTACGGCGAATCTCCATACGAACACTGGCGAAGAACTTCAGTGCGCGACCACCAGGCGTGGTCTCGGGACTACCGAACATGACACCGATCTTCTCGCGGAGCTGATTGATGAAGATGCAGGTGGTGTTCGACTTAGATAGAGAGCCGGCCAGCTTCCTCAGGGCCTGAGACATAAGGCGAGCCTGCAGGCCAATGGTCGCATCGCCAATCTCGCCTTCGATCTCTGCACGAGGAACCAATGCGGCTACGGAGTCGATAACGATGCAGTCGATAGCGCCGCTGCGAACCAGCATGTCGCAGATTTCGAGTGCCTGCTCGCCGGTATCGGGCTGAGAAATGAGAACCTCGTCGATGTCGACGCCCAAGCAGGCTGCATAGATGGGATCGAGGGCATGCTCAGCGTCGATGAAAGCTACGACGCCACCAAGCGCCTGTGCCTCAGCCAGAACATGCAGTGCCAGCGTGGTCTTACCGCTAGATTCTGGGCCGTAAATCTCGACGATACGGCCACGGGGTACGCCACCGATGCCCAGAGCGGCATCGAGAGGCAGAGAACCGGTGGGAATGAAACCAATCTCGAGATGATTGCCATCATCGCCAAGCTTCATGATGGAGCCCTTGCCGAACTTGTTTTCGATCTGATCGGTGGTGATCTTCAGAAGCTTCTCTTTTTCTTGATCCATTTCTTCTCCTATCGGCTCACGTGTCATGTGTATACTATCGAACGTGTGTTCGTTTGTCAACAAATATACGAACACCTGTATTATAGAGAACGAGGTTCAAGGAACTCTCCCTTGAACCTCGCTAATACTTCAACCAAATCCCGCCGAAACCTCAGCTAGTTCTCACCGATGTTTCAGCCGAATCTTATCGCTCTTAGTCCTCTTCCACAGAAGCTAGCGCTTATTCTGCGAGCGAGGTTGCTTCGTCAGCAGACTTAGGTACCTGCTCGCTCTCTTCTGGCTGCAGACCTTGTGCACCCTGCATAAGAAGATCCAGAGCCTTCATAACCGCCTGGCGGCGAACCTCATCGCGGTCGCCGGGGAAATGGCACTCGATAGCGCGGGTCTCAGAATCGGTGGAAACACCCAGGAACACGGTACCCACGGGGTGCTCTTCCGTGCCGCCACCAGGACCAGCCACGCCAGTAACGGAGACGCCCACATCGCAGCGGAGCTGATAGCGAACGCCACGGGCCATCTCGCAGGCAGCCTCCTCGCTGACCTCGGTGTGCTTCTTGATGGTCTGAGAAGATACGCCCAGCACGCTGGTCTTCACAGCATTCACGTAGGAAACCACCGCACCCTTAAAGCACTCGGAAGAACCAGGGATAGCCGTAAGACACTGAGCGATGTAGCCACCGGTGCAGCTCTCAGCTGTACCAAGGGTCTTGCCGGCATCCTTAGCGGTCTGCAGCACCTGCTCAGCCATGACAGCGAGCTCAGCATCGGAAGGGGCATCTACCTTGTAGTTCGAAGCCACATGATGAGCGACAACGGGCTTACCGGTGAACAGGCTCCTGCTCTTATATAAATAGTCGATCATCGAGACGATGGTGAAGAACAGTGCCACGAACATGGCGAGCCAAGAGATGATGTACAAAGCTTTGGCAAAGCCAGGGTCGATGCCCGTAAGCAGGGGCGAATCCTTGATGAGGAACAGCACCACCGCGATGATCTGGGTCACCGTCTTAATCTTGCCGTACCAGCTCGCCGCAATGACCACACCGTCAGCTGCCGCCATCATGCGGACGCCGGAGATGATGAACTCGCGTGCCAGAATTACCAGCGCAACCCAGCTTGGCAGCACCTGCAACTCGATGAGAGCCAACAGGGCCGCGGCCACCAGGATCTTATCCGCCAGAGGATCCATGAACTTGCCCAGATTGGTCACTTCATTGCGGCTGCGGGCAAGGTAGCCGTCTACCGCATCCGTGCAGGAAATGAACACGAAGATCAGCGCGGCAATGATGCCTTTAGCCTGCAGGATAAAGGCGTTCTCAGGGAACAGCCACTGCGGCCAGGGACTCAGAATGGCAACGACGAAAAGCGGGATCAGCAGGATGCGCGCCAACGTCACCTTGTTGGCAGGTGTCCAGAGCTTGCTGGTCTCAGAATTACTCTGAGTCACCTAAGGCCTCGATTCTCTCAGCTTCCATCTCATAGAACATGGTGTCGATGATAGCCGCATTCACGATCTCGCCGGGCTCTCCCCCATCGATGAACGTAACACCGTCTACCTCAGGGGCCTGGGATTGGGTCCTGCCATACAGCTGGCCATCCTCCTCGGCGCCCAGCACCAGAACGGGAGCGACCGTGCCAATGCGACCGGCAATCATAGAAGACGACACGGCATCAGCTACATCGCGAACATCCTGCGCACGGCTTACCTTCACATCCTCAGGTAGCTGGTCGGGAAGCTCGGCGGCCTTGGTTCCCTCCTCAGGAGAGAAGGGGAACACACCCACATAGTCGAAGCAGGCCTCGGACACGAAGTCGATCAGGTCGGCAAAGGCCTCTTCGGTTTCGCCAGGGAAGCCCGCAATGAACGTGGTACGCAGAGTCACGTCGGGTACACACTCACGAACATGGTCGATGAGCTGCAGGAACTCTTCTGCACTGCCCTTCCTATTCATGTTGCGCAGAATCTGCGGGTCGACGTGCTGCAGGGGGATATCGAGATACGAGCAGATGTTGTCATGGGAAGCCATGACGGACAGCAGCTCGTCGGTGATGCCCTCGGGCTGAATGTACATGACCCTGAACCAGGTCTCAGGGAACTCGTCAGCCAAGGAACCCATGAGCCATGCCAGGGAGCTGCGCTCGGGGAAGTCCTTGCCCCACCTGCCCGTATCCTGGGCGATAAGGGTCACTTCCTTCACGCCAGCCTCTACGCAGCGGGCAACCTCGGCAGCGATGTCCTCGTAGGGGAAGCTGTGATACCTGCCACGAATGAAGGGGATGGTGCAATAGCTGCACATGCGGTTGCAGCCATCGGAAATCTTCACGTAGGCACAGGAGGGGAACTCGCCGGGGATGTCGTCGGCATAGGCAATCTGAGGCACATAGGTGCCGGATTCCGCCACGGGAGCCTCCTCCCCCAGCAGGTCAGAGACGACCTTCACGATGTCGTCTTCCTTCGAGCAAGGCACAAAGGAAGAGGCCTCGGGGAACTCGGAATTCAGTTCTTCTCCGTAGCGGGCGGGCATGCAGCCAGCCACCACGATCTTGGCGTCGCCATCCTGCACATGCTGCAGATCGGCCACTTCCAGAATCGCATCGATGCTCTCCTCGGTGGCAGCCTGAATGAAGCAGCAGGTGTTCACGATGATAACGTCGGCCTCAGCGGGATCTTCCACAAAAGAATAGCCCGCCTGATGCAGGCGACGACGCATGGCAGCGGAGTCTACCTCGTTCTTGGCGCATCCGAGGGTAATGAGGGAAAGTGAAGACATAGAACCTTAGGCCTAACGATAGTTTGTGTACTGCAGAGGCTGACCGTAGTCCTGTTCCTTCAGGAAGGAGATAACCTCCTGCAGGGTATCGCGCTTAGGAGAGCTGACGCGCAACTTGTCGTTCTCGATGGTGACCTTCACCTTCAGCTTGGTGTTCTTAATGTCCTTGTTGATCTTAGAAGCAAGGTCCTTGCTGATGCCCTCGACGATGGTGCCGATGACGCGGACGGTGCCGCCGGAAGCAGCGATGGGCTTGCCGAAGGACACGGACTTAATGTCAAGGCCGCGCTTGATCATCTTAGACTGGAAGATGTCGATGATCTGCTTGGAAACGAAGTCGCTAGGAGCGGAGATGGTGATGGTCTTGCCGCCCTTGTCGAGCTCGATCTTAGAGCCGGAATCCTTCAGGTCATAGCGGGTGGTAATCTCACGAGCAGTCTGGCCGTAAGCGTTGTCGACCTCCTGCATGTCAACTTCGGAGACAACGTCGAAGCTGGAATCCTTTGCCATAGTTTCACTCCTTAAATCGGAAATCAGTCACAGATTTGTAACTTGTCATACTACCCCACAGAACTGCATGCGCCCCTCGGGAACCAAAGATTCTCGAGAGGCTACATCGCAAGAGGGCTATGCGGGGACCGAGATGTCAATCGCATTCAGCACCCAAGATGTGGAAGCAGCCGCAAACCGCGGCTGCTACCGGTCGCTACGAAGGCAACCCCGAGACGCAAAGTGCACTAGTCGCTAGAAGAGCTGGAATCAGAGTCCGAGCTCGTGTTGGTATGGTCCTTCACCCACTGATCGAGAATGGTGGAAAGCTTCATGGTGTAGGTGATTTCACCGTCAGAGTTGGTCTTGGTCTTCACCTCTTCACCGTTCACCTTAATGACGACGCCATCCATGTTGCCGGCGGTGAACTTAACCTGCTGGCCGCATTCGAAGGTCTCAGAGGTGGGGCCAGAAATGCTGTCGTTCACCTTTTCCTCGCCATCGACGGTGACGGAGATCCAGGCCAAAGCGCCATCTTCCAACTCATAGGAGAAGGTGAAGCTGGTCGGGGCTGACTGAGCAGCACGGGCCACGATCTCAGATTCTACATTGTTGGTAGGGATCTCGGTGACTTCCTCGGTCTTGCCGCCGCCACCCATGAGCATAGAGCCAATGAACACGAGCAGAACGATGATGACCAGGCCCACCACCACAAAGGGAAGGAACTGCATGAGGCCTCCGCGGCTCACGTTGTCGCCGTACACGTTCAGATAGCTCTCGGAAGCGGGAGCGGAAGCCTGCGAGGTGCTGCGGCGACGATGGGCGCGATTAGCCTCGTCGGTGACGCGCTCGGAATGAAGGCGATCGCGCTCAGGGGAATAGGAATCCTCGGAGTACACGCGCCTGCCCAGGCCGTTAATGCTGCCAGAGTCCTGGCTCACCCGGGTGCGGGTGCGCTCGGACATGTAGCGGGAAGAGCTATCGTGGCGCACAAAAGGCTCGCCGGTGCGCTTCTCGTACTCGCTGCGAGCCGTGGTGAAACGGCCGCCGGTAGGCTCCATGTCGAAGCCGGTGGTGCGAGCATTGCCAGCCGCGCGACGAGCGTCGTACTGAGCCTGAGCTTCAAGGTAATCCTTGGTGATGTCCGAGGCGTTCAGTCCCAGGAATCGCGCATAGGAATTAATCATGTTGCGAGCATAGCCCCGAGGAGGGATGTTCTCGAAGTTCTCCTCCTCGATAGCGCGCAGTACGTCAGGACGAATGCGCAGGCGACGGGCTACGGAATTAAAGTCGAGGCCCTTGCGCACACGGGCATCCCTCAGCCTATGGCCAAAGCCATTTTTAGGGTTCATGGGTCTCCTATCGGTTATTCAGAATCATTGGTCTCGAAGGCCTTCAAGGTCTCAAGATCCATGGCATCTATGAGCACTTCGCGAGGTTTGCTGCCGTTAGCTGGGCCAACGACGCCCTTCTCCTCGAGCATGTCCATTATACGCCCCGCCCTAGAATAGCCAACTTTGAAGCGGCGCTGGATGTTGGAAGTAGAGCCCAAACCGCTAGAAACCACCAGCTCAGCGGCGTCCCACAGCAGCGGGTCGTCGTTAGAGGAGGAGCCGTTGTTGCCCGTTACCTCCGTACCCATGCTCATGACGTTCACGTTCAGAATCTCATTGTGGTACTCAGGCTCGCCCTGCTCCTTCAAGAAGGAGACCACGGCCTCGAGCTCCTTGTCGTCGGTATAGCAGCCCTGCAAGCGCACAGGCTTTGCCAGCTCGGGCTTGTTGAAGAGCATGTCGCCATGGCCGATAAGGTTCTCGGCACCCGTGGCGTCGAGGATGACGCGGGAGTCGATGCCGGAGGCAACGCTGAGGGCGATACGGGAGGTGATGTTCGCCTTAATGAGGCCCGTGACCACGTTGGTAGAAGGACGCTGGGTGGCGATGATCAGGTGAATGCCGGCGGCACGAGCTAGCTGGGCCAGACGGGAGATAGAGAACTCCACTTCCTTGCCCACGTTCATCATGAGGTCGGCCAGCTCGTCGATGACAATGACGATATAGGGCATGGACGTCACGGTGTTGCCGTCGGAATCGACAGCACCTTCCTCAGCCTTGGCGTTGTACTGCTTGATCTCGCGAGCGCCCGCCTTCGACATGACCTTCAGACGACGCTCCATCTCGGCAACGGCCCAGGACAGCGCGCTGGAAGCCTCCTTGGGCTCCGTCACCACGGGAACGTACAGATGAGGAATGCCGCTATAGGGCATGAACTCAACGCGCTTGGGGTCGATCATGATGAAGCGCACCTCGTCAGGGGTGGCGCGCATGAGGATACTCATGATCATGGAGTTCACGCACACCGACTTACCAGAACCGGTGGTACCAGCGATGAGCACATGGGGCATGCGGGCCAGGTCCTCGACCACGCAGTTGCCTTCCACATCCTTGCCGATGGCAACTTCAAGCTTACCGGAGCCTGCGGCGGGAAGCACGTCGCCCAGCAAAACCCCTTCCCTGACCTGGTTAGGTACTTCCACACCAACATAATTGGTGCCAGGAATGGGCGAGAAGATGCGAACGCCGGGGGCTGCCAAAGCCAGGGCGATGTCGTCGGTGAGGTTGGTGATGCGGCTCACGCGCACACCGGAAGGGAGCTCGACCTTGTACAGGGTCACCGTAGGACCCGCCACCCAGCCGGCGATGCCCACGTCGATGCCGAAGTCGAAGAGGGTCTGCTGCAGCAGCAGTGCGGTATCGCGAAGGGACTCCTCGCTCTCCTTCTTAGACTTCTTGGCCTTGGTTACCGACAGGATAGACATATCGGGGAGCTGGTAGCCCTCTTCGTCGGAGCCGGGAGCGGCCTTGGCCACCAGAGAATGGGAGGTCTTGCCCATGGTCAGGGAGTCGGAGCGCTTCTTAGAGCCCAGCTTGCGGGTAAGGGGCTTGTCCTCCTCACCTGCCCGAGCTCCCAGCGGGCCCTTGTCAGCGGCATCCTTGCCCTTGCCCTTGGCGTCTTTGCCCTTGGGATCCTTGATAGCCTTAGATTCCCAGAGCCCCTTGCCTTCCTTGGCATCGGAAAGCTGCTGGGTCTGATCAGCCAATTCGGCGCGAGGAGCCAAGCGGTCCTCAGACGAAGAGGCGATGCTGGTAGAGATAGAGGAGGTTGCTCGCTTAGGGCCACGACGCTTGCCAGAGCCGATTTCGGCGGTTTTGGCATCGGCCAGCGCAGGAGCGCCCTTGCCCAAATTGGCAGTGGGCGAATTCGTGGAAGAAGGCAGCTTGCCGAAGCGCTCGGAAAGCTTGAGCTTGCGGGAAGGGATGTCCTCGGTAGGAGCGCTCTGCTCCCGTTCCTCACGACGAGCCTGGGCGCTTTCAGAGACCTGACCCCGAATGCGCTCGATGAGGCCGGACAGGGACCAACCGATGACGATGAGAGCCACCACCATGAAGCCCACCAGAATGATGGCGGTTACCGGACGACCCAGCAACGTGAGGCCTGCCCAGGCAATGGCGTTGCCCACGTAGCCACCGTAGGTGGTGAGCATGACGTCGAAGAAGAGCTGGTAGGCGCCTTCAGCCTCTACAGGCGCGAAGAGGCCAATGAGGCCCAGCAGGGCCACGTAGAACAGCAGAGCGCCGAGAGCTGCGCGAGTGGGGACATGATTGCGCTCGAAGCGCAACAAGAAGGTAACGCCGATGAGGATCAGCAGCAAGGGTAGCACGTAGCAGCCAACGCCCAGGCCCAAACGAAGGCCCAGGGAAAGAGCGCCGGTAACAATGGCATCGCCAGGTAGACAGACCACCGCCATGAGGGCGAGGCCGAACACGATGAGGAGAACGCCCACGATGTCCCGCTTGGTGCGGTCATCGAAGAGCCCCTCGGATCCCTGTCCTCCCTTAGAGCGAGAGGAAGCACCGCCCGCAGCCTTGCGGGGGGCGGTGCCTTTTCCAGACTTCTGATTTCTTGCCGTTTGCTTAGTCTGCTTACTGGTTGCCAACGGGCTCTCCTTAGTGGTTCGTTTCAAGTGCGTTTAGTAGAGCGTGCCCCCATTCTACACTTCGAGAATGTTGACGATAACCATGGGACGCTGCTTAATCTGTTGCCACAAAACGTTCAGCAATGCGTTGCGACAAACCTTCTTCAGCTCCTTCACGGTCTTAGCCTTAGGCAGGTTCTTGCGCAGGGCCTTCTCTACCTCATCGGCAGCTTCCTGCACCATATACTCGTCCTCGCCGCCGGTGATGCCGTGCATTTCTACCTGTACCTTGCCGATGATGGCCTTGGTCTGGGACCTGACCGCCACAGCGATGGTGGCAAAGCCCTGTGCGCTGAGGGCGGAGCGCTCGTCGAGGACCTCCTTCGAGGTGTCGCCCACCGTCAGACCGTCGACGTACACGATGCCGCTCTGAACGGTCTCGCCCAGGGAGACGCCGGAAGGCGAGAGTTCCAGCGTGTCGCCGTTGTCGAGGATGAAGATGTTCTCCTCGGGAACGCCGGTGGCTGCAGCCAGCTTAGCGTGAGCCTGCAAGTGCATGGCCTCGCCGTGAACGGGCAAGAACGCCTTGGGCTGCACGATGGAAAGGACGATCTTCAGCTCCTCTGCAGAGCCGTGACCGGACACGTGCACCATAGCGCGGCGCTTGTCCCAGACATCGACGCCGATCTTAGCCAACAAGTTCATGATGTTGGTAACAGCCTTCTCATTGCCGGGAACAGGCGATGCGGACACGATGACGGTATCGCCCTTCTCGAGGTCGACGGTCTTGTGCTCGCCGCGAGCAATGCGGGCCAGCGCGCTCAGAGGCTCACCCTGGCTGCCGGTGCACATGACCACGATCTCATTGGAAGGAATGCCCTTCAGATCGTAGGCGTCGAGAATGTCCTCGTCAGCGATGTGCAGATAGCCCAGCCTGCGAGCGATATCGGTGTTCTGCACCATAGAGCGACCTGTAACGACCACCTTCCTACCAGCGGCAATGGCCGCATCGCAGATCTGCTGCATGCGGTGAATGTGGCTGGCGAAGCTGGCGATGACCACCCTGCCCGTTGCCTGGGAGATGATCTTGTTCAGCACCTTGCCCACCTCAGCCTCGGAAGGCGTGAAGGTGTTGGAGGTAGCATTGGTGGAGTCGCTCATGAGCAGGTCGACGCCCATCTCGCCGAAACGAGCCAGGGCACCGAAGTCCGTGCAGACGCCGTCGATAGGGGTCTGGTCGAGCTTGAAGTCGCCGGTGTGCAGCACGTTTCCTGCGGGGCTCTGGAAGAAGATGCCCACCGAGCCAGGGATGCTGTGGTTCACGGCGAAGAAGTCGAGCTTGAAGCAACCCAACTTCAGGCTGGATCCTGGGGTGATCTCGCAGAGCTTGGCGTTGGAGACCTTATGCTCCTTCAGCTTGCCCTCGATCAGGCCCAAGGTCATCTTGGTGCCATAGATCTTCACTTCCTGGTCGAGATCCTTCAACAGATAGGGCAAGGCACCCGTGTGGTCCTCATGGCCATGGGTCACCACAATAGCCCGCAGCTTCTCAGCGTTCTGCAGGATATAGGAGTAGTCAGGCAGGATCAGATCGACACCAGGATGGTTGTCATCAGGGAACATGCAGCCGGCATCGTCGAGAATCATGTCGTTTCCGCATTCGAAAACGGTCATGTTCTTGCCGATAGCGTCGAGTCCGCCAAGGGGGATCACCTTCAGCTTGGCACGGGAATCCTTGCCGGCATTGTTGAAGCGACGACGATTCTGACGCTTGTTGCCCTCCTGAGAGGATGTCTGAGCCTGGCCCTTGGAAAGCTGAGGACGCTCGCGGTCTACCTTCACATGCTTGTAGTACTGCGTGCGCCTACGACCCTCCCGAGATTTGGGAGGGTTCTGCTGGCTTTGGTTCTGTTGGTTCTGCTGTTCTTCAGTAACGTTGTTCTCTTTGGTCATACATTCCTTAGCTGGTCTTAGCTAAGCACGCCAACCTGACGCATGACCTCTGCAAGCTCCTCGGACTGCTCCTTGGTTGCAGGAATCAGAGGAAGACGAAGACCACCGACATTGAAGCCCAGGATGTTCAGGGCCTCCTTCACGAGAATGGGGTTGGCGGTGGTGAAGAGCTGATGCATGAGAGGACGAAGCGCCTCATGGGCCTGCTTGGCCTTATCGAATTCCCCAGCAGCGCAGAGATCGGTGATCTCCTTCATACGAGCAGGTGCAACGTTGCCGATAGTGCTGATAACGCCTGCACCACCCAGCTTCATAATGTCATAGGTGAGCTCGTCATCACCGGAATATACCCAGAAGTTATCAGGGGCGTTGTCGATGATATACTTCACCTGCTCGAGGTTGCCGCTGGCCTCTTTAACGGCGACGATGTTCTCGCAATCGTTCGCCAATCTAAGCGTAGTCTCAGGCAGCATGTTGATAACGCAACGACCAGGGATGTTGTACAGGATGATGGGAAGGTCTACTGCGTCTGCCACTGCCTTGAAGTGACGATACAAGCCCTCCTGAGGAGGCTTGTTGTAGTAAGGAACCACCAGCATGAGGCCATCGACGCCCAGCTTGGCAACTTCGGTAGCGAACTGAACGGTATCAGCGGTGCAGTTGTCGCCAACGTTGGCGATGATGGGCACCTGACCACCCACTGCGTTCACCACAGCTTCGAACAGGCGGATCTTCTGAGGATAGAAGACCGTGGGGCTCTCGCCAGTAGTTCCGTTGATGATAAGGGAATCAGCTCCGCCTTCCACAAGACGCTTAGCAAGCGCCTGAGCCTGATACAGATCGAGGTCGCCATCCTTATCGAAAGGGGTGACCATAGCGGGAATCATACGACCGAACATAGGCTCAGTGATGTCAGACATTGCTCGTCTCCTTATCGTGTGTACTTCATAGGGGCCCGAAGGCCATCAAACATTATGCCAAATAATTACAGGGGCTAGTCCATCAAGTTCTCAAGACCGACAATCAATCCATGGGAACGGCTCATAGCGCGAACAGCCAGCAAGACGCCGGGCATGTAGGAGAAGCGATCCCAGGAGTCGTGACGGATGGTCAGGGTCTGGCCCATAGAGCCGAAGATCACTTCCTGGCTGGCCACATAGCCCATGGAACGAATGGAGTGAACCGGCACGCCCTTAATGAGGGCACCGCGAGCACCCTCTGCGCCAGGAATTTCGGTCTCGGAACCGGGAGCGGTACTCTCGAAGTCGCGGTTCTCGGCGATGAGGGCAGCAGTCCTGGTTGCAGTGCCAGAAGGAGCGTCCTTCTTGTTGCAGTGGTGGTATTCCACCACCTCAGCCTCGGGGAAGAACTTGGCAGCGGTCTTGGCGAATTCCATCATGAGCACCGCGCCAATGGTGAAGTTGGGAGCAACGAACAGGCAGGTATCCTCAGGGCACAGCTCGGAGAGCTCAGCGAGGGTCTCATCGGAAAGGCCGGTGGTGCCGATAACGCAATGCACGTGAGCGGGAAGGCATGCGCGGATGTGAGATTCGACCACCGAAGGCTGGGTGAAATCGACCATGACCTGGAAAGACTCCTTCTGCAGGGCCTCCTCTACCGTAGCGTATACTGGGAACTCGCAAGCGTCAGAAGCAGCGGGGTCGACGCCGCAGACCAGGGTCATGTCCTCAGCTTCGGTAACAGCAGAGACAACAGCCTGGCCCATCCTGCCCATGCATCCGATAACGGCAACAGTAATCATAGCGAAACCTCTCTAACATGAAACATGCCACGTGGTCGTGGCATGCAAATACGTGTGCTTAATCTATCACAAGATAGGGTCCGAAGAAGGTATTCACCGACTCTATGAAGGAATCTACGGAAGAGTAATTGTAGCCGTTGATCATCTTCTCGAGGAACTCGAAGATCACCAAAGCGTACATGCGGATGAAGAAACCCTTCTCCTTATCGGACAGACCGCGACGGGTGATGGCGCGTCCGTAACGTGTCCAGATAAACTCACTGGTGAGCTCGAGGAGGTCCCGGCGAATCCAGCTGTACTCCGTCGATTCGAGCAATGCGACAAAGAGAGCCTTCTCCTTCTCGACACAGGAAACGACGGCGCGGATACCATCCTCCTTGTTGTTGGTGGCTTTCACCGCCAGGAAAATCTCGCCCACGAACCTCCTGTAGCTGAACTGCAGGAAGGAATGCATGTCATCGAAATGGTAGTAGAAAGTCTGACGGTTAACTCCGCACTCCTTCGTGAGGCTGGTGACCGTGACCTTGTCGAGAGAGGTAGTTTCTAGCTGATGGCGAAACGCCTGTACGAACGCGTTCTTAGTCTCATCGCCTTTACGTGGCATATCAGAGATCCCCTTTCATATACTTGCAAGAGCAAACTATAGCAAGGAAAACCTCGATGGGAAGAGATATAGCAGGTGAACGGTGCAATAAGGCTTCCCCACGTCTCCCCCACTCTCGCAAGCAGACAAAGAGAAAGCGAAATCTAGACAGAGTGTGAGCGGAGCGCGCATTTTCGACTGGTTTGAAAGCAGAAACATTACCCGAAGCTCGCCTCATGCTTAAGCGCTCAGGGGACGAAAAAGTTTCACTATTCTCGCGCGAGCGAAAAGAAAAGGCCCCGACCTTACAGTCGGGGCCAAAAGCGCAATGTGAGCTCAGCTGGTGTGCCGTCTTGCCAGATCAACCAAATGGCGGAGCCAGCGCCAAGAGCCAACAGCTCTAGACGAACCAGCTAGTCTTACCAGTTCCGAAAACTAGTCGCGGCGGCGAGGCTTGCGATGGGCATCGCCAGACCTGTCGGAGCGACCGGAACGACCAGGACGCTCATCGCGGTTGCGGCGAGGACGCTCAGGAGCGGAAGACTCAGGAGCCTCAGGCTTGTCGAGACGATCGAGGCTGATCTTGCCGTTGTCGCCGATCTCGATGATCTGAACCTTCACCACGTCGCCCATGCTCAGGACATCCTCTACAGAGCCAACGCGACCATTTGCCATACGGGAAATGTGCAGCAGACCGTCCTTGTTAGGAGTCAGGCGAACGAAGGCGCCGAAGTCCTTGATGCCAACGACTTCGCCCTCATAGATCTCGCCAACCTCAGGCTCCTTCACGATGTCGAGGATTGCCTGCTTAGCGGCAGCACCAGCAGCGCCGTCGACAGCAGCAACGTGAACGGTGCCGTCCTCGGAAACCTCGATCTTAGCGCCGGTCTCCTCCTGCAGGCCACGGATGACCTTGCCGCCGGTACCAATGACGTCGCGAATCTTATCGACAGGAATGTGAATGGTCTCGATGCGAGGAGCGAACTCGGACAGCTCCTCCTTAGGAGCAGCGATTTCCTTCAGCATGGCGTCGAGAATGAAGGCGCGACCCTCCTTGGCCTGAGCCAGTGCGCGACCCAGAATCTCGGTGGAAAGACCCTTGGCCTTGTTGTCCATCTGCAGAGCGGTGATGCCCTTCTCGGTACCGGTTACCTTGAAGTCCATGTCGCCCAGGAAGTCCTCGAGGCCCTGAATGTCGGTGAGGATGACGACGTCGTCGCCCTCCTTGATGAGGCCCATGGCAACGCCGGAAACAGGACGCTTAATGGGCACGCCGGCATCCATCAGTGCCAGGGTAGAACCGCAGGTAGAGGCCATAGAGGAAGAGCCGTTAGACTCCAGAACCTCGGAAACAACGCGGATTGCGTAAGGGAACTCGTCCTCGGAAGGCAGAACGGGCTCGAGAGCGCGACCTGCCAGAGCACCATGACCCAGCTCGCGGCGCTTAGGAGCACCCATGCGGCCTACCTCACCGGTGCAGTAAGGTGGGAAGTTGTAGTGGTGCATGTAGCGCTTGCCCTCGGCAGGATCGATGGTGTCAAGGCGCTGCCACTCGGACAGCATGCCCAGGGTGCAGACAGAGAGAACCTGAGTCTGGCCACGCTGGAAGAGGCCGGAGCCGTGAACGCGAGGCAGGTAGCCAGGCTTAATGTACAGAGGACGAACCTCGTCAGCGCGACGACCGTCAGCGCGCTCGCCAGTCTCGATGACCATGCGACGCATGGCGTGCTTCTCGAGAGCCTTGCAAGCAGCGGCGATGTCGGAGGCCCAAGCGGTGCGCTCCTCCTCGGAGAAGTCGTTCTCCTTGATGGAAGCCTTCAGCTCCTCAACCTTAGCCATACGGGAGAGCTTGTCAGCGTCCTTCAGAGCAGCGGACATCTCATCGTAGTGAGCGTCGACGCGCTCAGCAATGGAAGGATCAGGAACGTGGATAGGCCATTCCTTAGGCTCGATGGTGCACTTGTCGAGGAAGCGCTGCTGAGCGTCGCAGAACTCAGCGATGACCTTCTGGCCGAACTCCAGGGCAGCCAGCATGGTCTCCTCAGGAATCTCCTGACCGCCAGCCTCTACCATGGAAATGTAGTCGCGGCCACCAGCGATGGTGAGCTCCAGGTCAGAGCCCTCTTCCTCCTGGAAGGTTGGGTTTACAATGAACTCGCCGGTCTCGACGTTGCGGCCGATGCGGACGCAAGCCACAGGGCCCTCGAAAGGAGCGCTGGCGATCATCAGAGCAGCGGAAGCGCCAGCAACGCAGATGGTGTCTGGCTGGTTAGAGCCGTCAGCCACGAAAGTGGTGGCAACAACGTGCACTTCCTGCTTGAAGCCGTCCACAAAGCCAGGACGGATAGGTCGGTCGATCATACGGGCGGTAAGGGTGCCCTTCTCGGAAGCCTTGGCCTCGCGCTTCAGATAGCCACCGGGGATGCGGCCCACGGCGTACATCTTCTCCATGAAGTCGACGGTCAGAGGGAAGAAGTCGTAATCCTTCTCCTCCTTAGAGATGACGGCAGTCACCAGGCAGGTGGTATCGCCCTGGGTAACCAGAACGGCACCGGAAGCCTGCTTTGCCAGCTCGCCGGTCTCGAAGCGGTACTGCTTTCCGTACAGCTCAAAGCTCTCTACGATTTTTTCCATTTCAAAATTCTTTCTCGTTCCCTATGCGCCTCATTGCGCAAAGGCTTCTTCGGAGCAAGACCCTCTGTCTGCCCCTCGAGCAGCTACGCCTCTGCGCAGCCGACCGAACGAAATGTCCCAACAAGGACTTTTCGCAAAAATGCGAAAGCCCGCCGAAGCGGGCTTGACGCTAATGACTTAGAGGTTGTCGCGAATACCAAGCTTCTTGATGAGCTGACGGTAGTTATCGATGTCGTTGTTCTTGATGTAAGAAAGCAGACGACGACGCTTACCGATGAGCTTCAGAAGACCAGTGCGGGTGTGGAAGTCCTTCTTGTGGACCTTCAGGTGCTCGGTGAGGTTACGGATACGAACGGTCAGGATTGCAACCTGAACCTCAGGAGAACCGGAGTCCTTCTCGTTCTTGCCGTACTCCTTGATGAGCTCTGCTACCTGCTCCTTGGAGATGCTGTCCCTGTTTGCCATGTTTTCCACCTTTCATATAAGATACGTACTCCTGACTGAGTCGGCCATGTGGTGGACATGACCACTAAATCAGAAGCTCGCTGCGAACGCAGCCTGCTAATCATACGATGAATTCCCCGCTAAAACAACGGGTAATATACGTCCTAAGCAAACGTCATACTTTCCACAAGAAACCGAGGCACCTATGTACACCTACTATCCCGAGCGCGTCTGCGCCAAGGCCATTCAGTTCGATCTCACCAATGACGGCAAGGTCTGCAACGTCGCCTTCCAGGGCGGCTGCGACGGCAATCTGAAGGCCATCAGCAAGGTGTGCGAAGGCCAGGACGTAGAAACCCTCGCCGCATGGTTCGAGGGCAACGACTGCCGTGGTCGCGGCACCAGCTGCGTCGATCAGCTCATGAAGGGCATCCGCAAGGCTCAGGAGGCCCAGAGGCAGAACTAGTTCGCCCTGCGGCTTCAGCCTGTACGGCTTCAGCCCCTGCAACTTCAGCCTTCACAACTTCGCCCCAAGCAACCTTAGCCCCACGCACATAAGAAGCTTTGTAACCAGGCGCCGCGGAAAACCGCGGCGTCTTCCACCTTAATCTCGTCGATAGATGCTCAGGATATCCTCGAGATAGGAAACGAAGTTCTCACGCACCTTCGCCGGACCCTCAAGCTCTATCTGCTCGCCGAACTGGGCCAACCAGCCGTAGAAGGTCTTGCTCTCGAGAATCTGCACCGTCACCCGGGCCCGGTTGTCATCGGCGGGATAGCACATGACGTTTCGGCCAAAACGGTCGATCACCGACCCCATGGCGCTCTCCTGCACCAGCAGCACCGCCGTGGTGGGATCGCCGCCGAACATGCCGAACACCCGCTGCTCATAGTCGGAGACATCGAAGGTGGCGATGATCTCATTGCGGGTGGCGGGCTCATCGGAAATGCGAATCTCGGTCATGCGGTCGACACGGTACGTGGTCAGAGACTGGTACTTGTCACTGAAGGAGATCAGGTAGTAGCAGCCCTCGGAATAAATGAGGCTCACCGGGGTCACCACGTAGTCCTTGCCCTCGCGGCGCAGCACCTTGCTCTTCTGCAAGTTGTAGGTGAAGTACTTGAACTGCAGCTTGCGGTGCTCGGCAATGGCGTTCTGAATGGCGTCAACGTTGTAGAACACGGACTCGTTCTGAGTCTTAATACGGCCATCAACGTGCACGCGCTTGTTCAGGTCGCGCACCTGATTGCGGGAACCCAAGCTCTTCAGGGAGCGCACCAACTCGTCGGACTTCGACTTGGTGAGGAAGCGGGAAGACTGCACGGCATCAATAAGCAACACCAGCTCAGAGCGGGACAGGGGCCTGTTGGCCAGAGCATAGGACGTAGGGGCCGTGCGCAGCTTCACGATGTCGAGGCCGAACTCCTTCAGCACGTCGATGTCGCGATATACGGACTTGCGCTCCGCCTGCACGCCACGCTCAGCAAGATACTCGATGATCTGAGCCATGGTCACGCCATGGGACTCGTCGGTCTCCTTGAACAGAAGCTCTGCGATGTGCAGGAGCTTCACCTTCTGCTTATCGGTGGCCATACATCACTCCAATCGAAACCTTACCCCAGTAAGGATAGCAGTATCTTCATGCCGTTCAGATGGATGCTCATCTGAACGCTGACCCAAGAGCTAAGAACCTGCAGGCAATCGCGAAGGGTCTGAGCATCGGCTCCCAGCTCCTGCAAGGACGCGACCTCGGAGAACCGCAAGGTCACCAGGGAATCGAGCCAATCGAGACACAAGCCCGACACCTGAAAGCAAGAAGCCGAGGCGAAGCACTCGGGGCAGAGCCTGCCGCCTTCAACATAGGACATGAGAGCCCGCGACTCCCTGCCCGCCAAAGGCAGGCCGCATTCCACACAGGAATCGAGACAGGGACGAAAGCCCAGCTGCGCCACGATCTTCGCCAAACACGCAACCGTCAGAAGAGCCGCCGTCCTGTCGCCACCCACCTCGCTCTCGCACAGCGTAGCCAGATAGGCATTGGCCATGGGAAAGAGCCGCGGGTTATCGAGGCCAGACTCAGTAGACTTCCCCAGCAGCTCGCAGACCACCGCCGCACCGGTGCTCTTCACAAGGTCCGAGCGCACCTGGCCGTGGGAGGCCACCAGCTTCGCTTCCTTCACGATGTCAAGGGACTTCCCCTTTACCAGCAGCACATCGCAGCAGCTGAAGAGCTCGAGGCGCGAGGCAAAGGAGCTGGTGGGCTTACGGGCGCCCTTGGCAACCGCGCGAATCTGCCGGCCCTCCTCATCGAGGAGGGACAAGATGAGATCCGACTCCCCCAGCTTGGTCTTGCGAAGAACCAGAACCCGCCTGTGATAGGTCGCCTGAGCCATGAGGGCCTATACGCCCTCGCCGTACCCGAAGCGCCTGATCTGGTTCAGATCGCGACGCCAGTTCTTCCTGACCTTCACCTGCAGGTCGAGGTATACCCTGCCGCCCAGCAGCACTTCCAGATCCTCCCTGGCCTGGCTGCCAATGGCCTTAATGCCGGCACCCTTCGCGCCGATGATGATGCCCTTCTGACCCTCACGTTCCACATAGATGGTAGCGAAGATGCGATACAGGTCCTTCTTCTTGTCATATTCGAGGGTGTCGCAGATCACGCCGATGGAGTGAGGGATCTCGTCGCGGGTGCGATACAGAATCTTCTCGCGAATGAACTCGGCCACCATGACCTCCATGGGCTGGTCGGTGTCCATGTCCTCGGGGAACCAACGGGGTCCCTCAGGAAGCATGCTGCTCACCGCGTCAATAAAGTCGCCCAGGCCGCGATTCTTCTTGGCGGACAGGCACACCACCTCGTCGAAGTCGGCCAGCTCGCAAGCGGCCTTGCGCTGCTCGTCGAGAGTGAAGGGATCTACCAGATCAGACTTTGAAAGCACCAGGATCTTCTTGTAGCGCTTGCCCTTGATGGTCTGGGCAACCCACTCGTCTCCCCTGCCCACGGGCTTGCTGGCATCGATAAGCAACGCCACCACATCAATGTCGTCGAGAGCCTCGATGGCACTGGCGTTCAGCTCCTCGCCCAGCACGTCATGGGGCTTGTGAATGCCCGGGGTGTCTACCAGCACAATCTGGGAGTTCTCGTTGTTCAGAATCGCGCGGAAACGATGGCGGGTAGTCTGAGCGGTGTCAGAGGTGATGGCCAGCTTCTTTCCCATGAGGGCGTTCAGCAAGGTCGACTTTCCGGCGTTGGGCCTACCAATGAGGGTCACGAAGCCAGAGCGGAAAGGGGCATCAGGGCAGGTAGTCAAGGGGTCTCCTTATCTTAGTAAACTCGCAAAAGCGCTTTGGAAGGTGCTGCGCGAAATCGCGGTCGCACAAACCTTTTGGAAGGTGCCGACGCGAGGTCGCGCCAGCGCCATCGTCTTGCGGTATCCCGCAAGACGAAAAACCTACCATCCCACCAGGGACAGCAGGTAGGGAACGAAAATGATGCAGCCCACCACGAAGGAAGCTGCGGCGAAGATCATGACAGCTCCTGCCGCCATGTCCTTCGCGGCCTTGGCCAGGTCGTGGTATTCCGGAGACGCCAGGTCAACCACTGCTTCCAGCGCAGAGTTGAAGCACTCGCCACCCAGCACCAGGCCAATGCAGATCACCACGGCAAGCCACTGCTCCGGGGTGATGCCGAACACGAAGCCCAGCACGATGGCGAGAACCCCCACCGCAGACTGAATGCGAATGTTGGTTCCCGTCTTAAAGGCCTGGGCAATGCCTGCAAAGGAATAGCCGAAATTTTTGAACAGGCTATAGGAGGGTTTCATGGCCTTCCCTCCAGGCGGAGAGAACCTCCTGCTCGCGGGCCTTCATGAGCTCCGCATCCTCAGGATCGATGTGGTCATAGCCGCACAGGTGAAGCAGGCCATGCACCACCAGCAGCTCAACCTCCTCCTGGAAGTCCGTACCGAACTCCTGGGTCTGACGGGTAGCCACATCGGGAGCGATGACGATATCACCCAAGCAGAAGACGTCGTCGCCGTCCTCGGCATCTTCCAGAACGTAATCGAGGCCAAGGATGCCGTCATAGTCGAGACCATCGCACTCGAAGCTCAACACATCGGTGGGCCTATCGAGGTCGCGATACTCCTTGTTCAGGCGCTGAATCTCCTCGTCGGTGACGAAGGTGAGGGACACCTCGGTATCCGTAGGGGCCTCCTGCATGGCCAGGGTGTGCAGACAGAGCTGACGAATGGGCAGGGCTTCGATGTCCTCGGCCCTATAGGATGCATCTATGAGAACGTTCACTGCTGAGAGCCTTCTTTCTTATGTAGGGTCTGGGCCTGGGACTGAGCGGCTTCTTCCTCCGTCATGTCCTCGGGAGTCCAGCGGGGCTTGGAATACACCTTTTCGAGGGTCTTGAACATCTCGGCACCCAGAATAGCCTCTACCACGCCGGTGTCGGGCTTAAAGAGCTCACCGCGCTTCTTGCGCAGAGGACGAGGCTGAGCGTCCTTATCGGGGCGCTCTCCCTTGCCCACTGCTACCAGGGTAGGATGCATCTCGCCCACCGTGGCCCAGGCAACGCCCAGGTCTGGCTGGAAGCGAGAAGGCTTCTGATCCGCAGCGTTCTTGGCGCCAGGTGCGTTCTTGGCGTCAGGAGCGTTCTCACCAGCCTTCGCAGTTTCACCGGCCTTTGGGGTTTCAGCATCTGCAGATGCGGCCGAGGCATCGACTGAGGAAGCAGCCTGCTCCTCGTTGCGGGTCTCCTCGGAAAGGTCCTTCAGGGAGCGGGTTTGCTTAGGAGTGTCGTTATGGAAGGGTTTCACAGCGGCACCTTTCTTTCCGGAATTGCCTCCCGAGACTGCATCATGCTCCTCGTAGGCAGCGACGATGGCCGCCACCAAGGAATGACGCACCACGTCGAAGTTGGTGAGCTCGCAGAAGGAGATGTCATCGACATCTTCCAGAATATCCTGCACGGACTTCAGACCGCTGACTCCCTTAGGAAGGTCGAGCTGGGTGATGTCGCCGGTGATGACCATCTTCGAGCCGAAGCCCAAGCGAGTCAGGAACATCTTCATCTGCTCAGGGGTGGTGTTCTGCGCTTCGTCAAGGATGATGAAGCTATCGTTTAAGGTCCTGCCCCTCATGAAGGCCAATGGGGCGATCTCGATGACGCCGTTTTCCAGCAGGGCATTGGCCTTTTCCATATCCATCATGTCGAAAAGGGCGTCGTAGAGAGGACGAATATAGGGATCGATCTTCTCCATGAGGGAGCCGGGCAAGAAGCCCAGGTTCTCCCCCGCCTCTACCACGGGGCGGGTAAGGACGATGCGGCCCACTTCCTTGCGCTTCAGAGCGGCAACGGCCATAGCCATGGCCAGATAGGTCTTACCGGTACCTGCAGGTCCCACACCGAAGGTGATGGTGCTAGAGCGCATAGCGTTCACATAGCGCTTCTGACCCACGGTCTTAGGGCGGATGGCCCTACCGCGATAAGTAAGGATGACGTCCTCGCGCAGAGAGGAGGAACCGTAGGTGCCGTTCTTAATGAGGCCCACAGCGTTGCGCACGGAGTCGAGGTCGACGGTCTGACCCTGCTGCACCACCTTGATCATGTCGCCGAACAGAGCAGTAAGAGCCTGAGTCTGCTCGTGGTCGCCGGCGAAGGTAATGGTATCGCCGCGTACGGTGATAAGGGCGTCGAAGGAATCCTCGATGAAGTGAACGATCTCGTTTCCGGGACCAACCAAGCTCACCGCATCGACATCCGGTGGCAAGGTCAGAGAATAGCGCGTCAAGGCCGTCATAGCAGGTACATTCCGTTCTCTACAGCTTCAGGGAGGCACACGCTCACCAGTTGCCCGGGAGCGTATTTGCCAGATGGAAGCAATATACCATGATATGAGTCCGTCATGCCTTTGCCGTCAGCTTCCACCAGCACGAGCTCCTGAGTTCCCGCGCGGGATTCACGGTCGGAATCAGCCAGGGCGCGAGCCAGATCGGACAGGGCCCGAGAACGCTTTGCCGACACGTCGGAGGGCACCTGATCAGGTCGTTCGGCCGCTGGGGTCCCTTCGCGACGAGAGTAGCGGAACACGTGAATGCGCGAGAACGCGCAGTCCTTGGCCACCTGCAAAGTGTCAGCGAAGTCCTCGTCGGTCTCCCCAGGGAATCCCACGATGATGTCGGTGGAGAGGGACAGGGTGGGCATAGCAGAACGCAGCTTGGCCACCAGGTTCACATAGAAATCAGCCGAATAGCGGCGATCCATCTCGGAGAGAACCTTGGTGCTGCCAGATTGCAGGGGAAGATGCAGATGCCAGCAGATGCGACCGGGATTGGCGGCCATGAGGGCAATGAGCTTGTCCGTCACATCGAGGGGCTCCACCGACCCAAGACGAATGCGGAAGCCAGGATAACAGTTCAGCAGCGCCTGCATAAGGTCGGCGATATCGGCGCCCTCCCAATCGTAGGAAGCCAGGTTGATGCCGGAGAGCACCAGCTCCTTCACGCCAGCCTCGCCGTAGCGACGGGCTTCTTCCACCACCTCGGGCAGAGGCACTGATACCGACTTGCCTCGGGCCACATGCACGATGCAGTAGGTGCAGGCGTTGTTGCAGCCGTCCTGCACCTTCAGGGTGACGCGGGTATTGTAGTCGGCGCCTACGCGAAGGGCTTCACCTGCGGCATCCGCACGAAGAGCTCTCGCAGCGCAGGCATCCTGATCATTGCCGCCCAACAGATCGAGGGCCACCTGGGCAGCCTCGCCTTTGGCAACCACCCGCACCCTGTCGCTCATGGAGGTATACACCTCGGGGTCTATGGCCACCGCGCAGCCCATGACGAACACCAGGGCATCGGGATAGGCCTTCAGCGCATGGCGCACCGTCTTGCGGGTCTTCTTGTCCGCCTCGGCCGTCACCGTGCAGGTGTTGATGAAGACCGCCTGCACAGAGGGGTCGTCAGCACGCAGGCAACCGGCTCCATCGAGCTTGGCGCCGATGGAGTCGATCTCGACCCTGTTAACCTTGCATCCTATGGTGAGGAGCGCGTAGGGGAATCCCATAGAATCCTAGTTGAAGACGTCGCGGATCTTCTGCCAGCAGGATTCGGTGGGCTTCACGCTCTCGCCCATCTCCTTGGCCAGAGTCTCCATGGCGAAGCGCTGCTTGCGGTTCATCTTCTTAGGCACGGTAACGGCAACGTGCACCAGCAGATCGCCGCGGGAAGAGCCGCGAAGCTGGGGCATGCCCTTGCCCTTCACCCGTACCACCTGGTCATACTGGCAACCCTCAGGGATGACCACCTTTACGCGCTCATCAGGCATGATGCCATCGAGCTCGATCTCGGCGCCAAGGGCAGCCTGGAAGATAGAGATGCTGATGCGTGCATGCAGGTCATCGCCGTCACGCTCAAAGAACTCGTGGGGATCGATGCGGCAGGTGACGATCAGGTCGCCAGCTGCAGCGCCGTTCATGCCGGCCTCGCCATAGCCGCGCAGACGCAGCTGCTGACCGTCGCGAATGCCAGCGGGAACTTCCACCGAGAGCTTCTGACGATCGGGGATGCGACCCTGACCCTCGCACTCGGGGCAAGGGGTATCGATGGTATGGCCGGTGCCGCCGCACTCGTCGCAGGTAACCACGGACTGCATATTGCCCAAGAAGGTGCGCTGCACCGTGGTGATGCGACCAGTGCCGTTGCACTTAGAGCAGGTGACCTCCTGGCCGCCCTCGGCGCAACCGGTGCCGCCACACTCCTCGCAGGGAGCCAGCCTGTCGTAGACGATCTCCTTCTTAACGCCAGTAGCCACTTCCTGCAGAGTCAGGTGCAGACCGCGGCCCATGTCGCGACCTTCCTTGCGAACCTGAGCGCCGCCGGAACGTCCGCCAGCACCGCCGAAGAAGGTAGAGAAGATGTCTTCCATACCGAAACCGCCGCCGAAGATGTCGTCGAAGTCGACATACTGAGCACCGCCGCCACCAGCACCGGGAATGGTGCCGAACCTGTCGTACTGAGCGCGCTTCTTGCTGTCGCTGAGCACGTCGTAGGCCTCGTTCAGCTCCTTGAAGCGCTCCTCGGCGTCAGGGGCCTTGTTCACGTCAGGATGAAGCTCGCGTGCCTTGCTGCGGAACGCCTTCTTAATCTCTGCATCGGTAGCGTCCTTGGACACACCGAGAATCTCGTACAGATCACTGCTCATGCATGATGCCTTTCTTGCTTGCGGTATAACGAACGCCCAATGGGCACTTTAGTAACGAAATCACAGGTCGTTGAGCTGATGCTGAACCACCTGAATGGCGGAGATGACCCGACTATAGGGCATGCGGGTGGGGCCGATGACGGCAATGACGCCAGCGCCCTCCCCTCTTCCGTACCGTGCGGCTACCACCGACACGTTGGAAAGGGACTCGTGGTCGTTCTCATGGCCGATGGAAACGGACACGCCGCCTTCCTGGGTGGTCTTCAGAGCGCCGACCACCACCGAGCCATCTTCCACCGCTTTAAGAACGGGGAGAATGTTCTCGGACTGGTTGAACTCGGGCTGAGAAACCAGAGAGGAAATGCCCAGCTTATGGGCATGGGCCGCCTCATTGTCCTTCAGGCAGCTGAAGAGTTCCTGCACCAGAACCTGGATGATGGGATCTGCCAGGATGGCGTCCTTGGCGGACTCGAGCTGCACCCTCATTTCCTGGAAGTTCTTTCCCGCGAAGACCTGGTTCAGGAAGCCCTCGAAGGAGGACAGCTCCTCGATGGTCACCTCGCGAGACAGCTCGATGGCGCGATTCATGACGCGAGCGCTCTCGGTGACGATGACCATGAGCACACGCGTTGGAGCCATAAGCACCAGGTTAATCTGCTTCAGGTGTAGGGAAAGAGCGGAAGGAGGGATAACCAGGGACAGGCAGTCGGTCATACGGGCCAGAACCTGGCTGGTGCGCTCCATGAGCTCGTCGAGCTCACGAGCACTCTCTCGCAGCTCTGAGACAAGGCGCGCGGAATCCGCATCGACGCGGGGAAGCCCGGAAGCCAGCAGATCATCGACGAAGGTGCGATACCCGTAGTCTGTGGGAATGCGTCCCGCAGAGGTGTGGGGCTGCACGATGTAGCCATCCCCTTCAAGGACGGAGAGCTCGTTTCTGATGGTTGCCGAGCTGACACCGAGGCCGTAATTCTTCATGAGGGTCTTCGATGCCACGGGCATGGCATTCTGCACGTATTCTTCGATAACCGCCTGCAAAATGCGCTGTCTGCGCTCTGATAGCACGAAAACCACCTCCCAACGCTGTCTGAAAACTAACAAGCCATTCTAGCAGTGTCAAACCAAGAGTGCTAATAAACCATGAGAATATCTGTATACGGCACACGCAGGTCAGAAGCGCGCAAGGTTGCCCCTTTTCGAAACTCGTCGCAAGGGCCCCTCTTTACAGGAGGCACCACGCCGAAAACGCCCTGAAATGCCGCGACTCAGACGCCCCTTAGGGAGCCAGCTCGAAGATGCGGCCGAAGAGCACGTTACCGCAGAGCCAACCGCCCAGGGTGGGCTTATAGCGACCGTCCTCGTAGATGACCAGGTTGTCCCTGACCAGGGAATGCATAACGGGATAGATATCGGGCACTAAGGCGGCGAAACGCTTCACCTGCTCATCGGAAACGCCGCGGGTCATGCGCATGCCCAGCATCAGATCCTCGCAGAGGGTCTGCTTCAGGTCGAGCTCATCGGTGACCTGGCCATCCTGAATGCGAGTGCGGGTGGTAGGGGTCTGCGTCATGGTCACCGCCGAACGGCCCAGGCCCAAGTAGGGTTTGCCTGTCCAGTAGGCGATGTTGTGACGGCACTCATAGCCGGGGACCGCATAGCTTGCCACCTCATAGCGCTTCAGACCCGCAGGCTCCAGGACACTGGCAGCCATCTGCATCATCATGGCCTGCTCGTCTTCAACCACGTCGGGAATCTCCCCCGCCTCGATGGCGGCCTCTAGAGGCGTGCCTTCTTCAATGGCCAAGGGATAAATGCTCACATGCTTCACACCCATGTCTACCACGCGCTGCAGATCAGCGCAGAAGCGCTCAGGGTCCTGACCAGGAATGCCGCACATCATGTCGACGCTGACGTTGTCGAAGCGCTGTAGCGCCGTCGCGATGGCCTCTTCAGCACGGGCGGCATCATGGGCACGGCCCAGCAGGGACAGCACCCCATCGTCGAGGCTCTGCACGCCGATGCTGAGACGATTCACACCCAGAGCCCAAATGTCCTTGATGAGCTCGGGGGTAATGCTGTCCGGGTTCGATTCCATAGAGACCTCGAGCTCGGAGAAGCGATTCAGAGACAGGGAGAGCATGTACAGAATGCTGGAAAGGTGGGTGGAGCCCAGGTAGCTGGGGGTGCCACCGCCCAGATACACCGTCTCGATGTTGGCGAGCTTGCCCTCCTTAGCAGCGCGACGAATAGAGAGCACCAGGTCATCGACGTAGGCAGAGATGGCGGGGTTATCCTTCGCGACGGCGTCGGTGTCGAAGTCGCAATAGCGGCACCTGCTCTTGCAGAAAGGAATATGCAGGTACAGCGCTTTGTAGTCGGTCTCTAACATAGGTTCTCCTCACAGGCTGCGGACGTCAGCCAACACAGGCCCTCTCCGCGATTTGCCAGGCAAACAGCTAGTACGCGTCTTCCTCGCGAGCTGCCAAGCAAACAGCTAGCACGCATCTTCCTCGCGAGCAGCCAAGCTGGCATCGAGCTGGTCGAAGACGAAGGCGAAATCCTCATAGGTGGTACAGCTCGACAGCATCTTGCGCGCTGTGGCCGCACCAGGCATGCCGTGCAGGTAGTGCATGGCGTGGGTACGCATCATGACGATGCGGTCGCCGTGCAGCTCCGACAGCAACCTGGCATGGCGCTTGGCCATGGCGAGGCGCTGGTGGAAGGTGGGCGGCTCGGGAAGAGGACGCCCCTCATGGGCAGCCAGGCATTCGGCGAATATCCAGGGGTTTCCCTGAGAGCCGCGGGCGATCATCACCGCGTCGCAACCGGTCTCTTCTAGAAGGGACAGATAGCTGGCAGCATCAACGACGTCGCCGTTGCCGATGACGGGGATGCTCACCGCCTGCTTCACCCGGGCGATGACTCCCCTATCCGAGGAACCACGATACATCTGCTGGGCATAGCGACCATGTACGCAGATCATGGCGGCTCCGGATTCTTCCATAAGCTGAGCGAATTCTACCGCAGTCTCGTTGCCCTCCTCGTAGCCCCGACGGAACTTCACCGTCACGGGAACAGTGGCAGCCGAAGACACGGCACGCACCACCGCCGCGGCCTCATCGGGACGAGACATGAGGGAGGCGCCGTCGCCCTTGGTGACGATCTTGCGGGCGGGACAGCCCATGTTGATGTCTATGTAGGCAAGCTTGTCGCCGAGCATGTCCTCTACCGCCTGGGCCTGACTGGCCATGGTCTCCGGCTCGTGGCCAAAGAGCTGCACGCCAACCTGGGTCTCTATCGGGGAGAGCTGCAGCAAATCGCGGGTCTTCTGACCGCCGTAGTACAGACCCTTGGCGCTGACCATCTCCGTGAAGGCAAGGCTGGCACCCTGCTCGACACAGAGTTGGCGATACACCTGGTCAGAGACGCCCGCCATAGGGGCGAGAATCAGAGGGTGGGTCTTCAGAAAATCGTACATAGCGGCTATTCGTCATCCACCTTCAGGATGGCCATGAACGCTTCCTGAGGAACTTCCACATTGCCGATGCTCTTCATGCGCTTCTTGCCCTCCTTCTGCTTTTCCAAAAGCTTGCGCTTACGGGAGATATCGCCGCCATAGCACTTGGCCAGAACGTCCTTCCTGCGGGCCTTCACCGTGGTGCGGGAAAGAATGCGGCTGCCGATGGCCGCCTGAATGGGCACCTCGAAGAGCTGCTGAGGGATGATCTCCTTCAGCTTCACCGTCAGCACGCGACCGCGATCGTAGGCCTTGTCCTTGTGCACGATGAAGGACAGGGCGTCTACGGGCTTGCCAGCCAGCAGGATGTCGAGCTTCTCGAGCTCGCTGGTGCGGTAGTCCGCCAGCTCGTAGTCGAGGGTCGCGTAACCCTTGGTAGAGCTCTTCAGCTTGTCGAAGTAGTCCATGATCAGCTCGGAAAGGGGCATGTGCCACTTCAGCTCGACGGTGGTCTGGGACAGGTAGTTCATATTGTCGAAGATGCCGCGACGATTCACCGTGAGCTCCATGACGGCACCAACGTAATCAGGAGGAACCAAGATGGTGACTCGCAGATAGGGCTCTTCGATGTGATCGATCTCAGAGGGATCGGGCATGTCCTGAGGGGACAGGAGCTTAATCACCTCGCCGTTCTTCTTGTACACGTGGTACTCCACCGAAGGGGCGGTAGCCAGCAGGGACAGACCGAACTCGCGCTCCAGGCGCTCCTTCACCACTTCCATATGCAGAAGGCCCAGGAAGCCGGTACGGAAGCCGAATCCCAAAGCATGAGAGGTCTCAGGCTCGTACACCAAGGCGGGGTCGTTCAGCTTCAGCTTCTCGAGGGCGTCCTTCAGGGCCTCGTACTGATCGCCATCGATGGGGAACAAGCCGGTGAACACCATGGGCTTCACCTCGCGGTAGCCGGGCAGGACTTCCTTGCAGCCGCCCTGGCACAAGGTGACGGTGTCGCCGGTCTTCACCTGGCTGGGGTCCTTCAGGCCTGTGACCAGGTAGCCTACCTCACCGATGCCCATCTCCTTAACAGGCACCTCCACAGGGGTGCGATAGCCGATCTCCTCTACCAGGGCATCGCAGCCCGTGGCCATCATGTGAATCTGATCGCCCTTCTTAATCTTGCCGTTCACCACGCGGATAAGTGCCACCACGCCACGGTAGGCATCGAAATAAGAGTCGAAGATCAGCGCCTGCAGCGGAGCATCAGGGTCACCAGTAGGCGCAGGGATGTTGTAGACAACGGCCTCGAGCAGGTCATGAATGCCCTCACCGGTCTTTGCGCTGGCAAGCACCGCGTCATCGGCGGGAATGGCCAAGCTCTCCTCGATATCGTTCTTGCAACGCTCAGGATCTGCGGCGGGAAGGTCGATCTTATTAATGAGAGGGACGATTTCCAGATCTGCATTCATGGCCATCATGGCGTTGGCAACCGTCTGGGCCTCGACGCTCTGGGTGGCGTCTACCACCAGCACCGCGCCCTCACATGCTGCCAAGCTGCGGGAGACCTCGTAGGTGAAGTCTACGTGACCTGGGGTGTCAATAAGGTTGAACTGATACACCTGACCATCGTCTGCCTCGTAGTTAACGCGGACAGCCTGGCTCTTAATAGTGATACCACGCTCACGCTCGATATCCATAGAATCGAGGAGCTGGCTTTGCATGTCGCGCTTGGCGACGGTGCCGGTCATCTCGAGGATGCGGTCGGAAAGGGTGCTCTTTCCGTGATCGATATGGGCGATGATGCTGAAGTTCCTAATATAGGTTGGATCCTGGCTCATAACGGCTTTCTGGTCAGTACGGTTTCTAAGGACGGGCCGAAGCCCGCATAACTGCAGGCGAACCCGCATTTGCGCAAGGCTGCCCGCGTGACGGCAGGCGAACCTGCTAATGCGTATGCACACCCGCAATGCTACAAGATAGCCAGCGAAACTGAAGGCGACTTGTGCATTTACGAATTGTAGCCCAATTAGAAGAATTCCCCCTTCATAACTGGGTGCAGTCTGTTAAAATATCTGCTCGTGTTCAACAACGCGATTGCGCACAGGCGCACCTGCGGACGTGGCCGCATACGGGTTCGTGGTTGTTGGGTGACCAAAGGGTCCAAGGGGCAGAGAAATCCCGACTGCCTCAACAGCATACCATTGCTGTGTGTCGCAGGCATTGCTGCGCCTTACCTTTCGGCCACTCCTCATCCTCGGGCCGTATCCTCCACCGTTGAACATATGCATTGTACTTTGGGGCCTAAGCCCCTCTCTCGCTATACGGAGGAAAGAAATGGCAAACATCAAGAGCCAGAAGAAGCGCATCATCACCAACGAGAAGGCTCGTATGCGCAACCGCGCAGTCCGCACCCGTCTGAAGCACGCTGTTCGCGAGGTTCGCGAGGCTGTTGCCGCTAAGGACGCAACCCTGGCATACGCTAAGGCACTCGAGGCCTGCCGCCTGCTGGACAAGGCTGCTTCTAAGGGCGTAATCCACAAGAACCAGGCTGCTAACCGCAAGTCCGGCGTTATGGCTCTGGCCAACACCATCGTCACCGACGAGGTACGCGCTGCTTACGTTGCTCCTGCAAAGAAGGAGAACGCTCAGACCGGCAACAAGAAGGCTGCTGCTAAGGCTGCTCGCAAGGCTGCTATCGTTGCTGCTGCTGAGGAGAAGGCTGTTCGTCGCGCTGAGACCCTGAAGGCTGAGAAGGCCGCTGCTGAGCGCAAGGCTGCTGCCGCTGCTGCTGAGGAAGAGGACGCTGAGTAAGCAACCTGCTTCTTAAGCACATATCACTCTGATATTTCGCGGATTCATCTGCATATCAAGAAGGGGAACGGGGCCGAAAGGCCCCGTTCCCCTTTTCTCATTCAATAGCTTTCACGCACTGCCGCGTCACCTGCATCGGCAGATTCGCGCGATGCCGCTTCAGACGCCGCCGCTTTTCTCGCACTCAAAGATTCATACGCGGCCGCTTACCCCGCTTCCGCAGATTCCTGCACGCAGACGCAGCTACGATAGGAATTCCAGCACCCAGGTCTGGAATGCCAAATCGGGATCGGCAGCACCGGACTTCATGGCCTGCTCGGTATCACGAGCAGACACCAAGGCGCCGCGAAGCTTTGCGGGGGTGAAGTTACGAGCCCACTGCTGGTGGTTCTTCACCTTCCACGCGGGCATGCCCAGCACATCGGGCAGCGAAGCCACCGCATGGCGACGCATGAGGCTCTGGGTGATAAGCAGCTCCCTGATGCGGGAAACGCAGCTGCTGAGCAGGGCGTAGGGCGAGGCGGATTCCATATGATTCAAACAATAGATGCACCGGCGCTTGTTGTTGGCGGACAGGGCGTTCACGAACTCCCAAGGCTTAATCTCAGCGGTATGGGCAACCATGAGCGAGATCTCAGCCTCGTTCACTGCATCGTCTCCCCGATGAGACAGGGAGATCTTCTTCAGCTCACCATCGAGAGCCACCGTGTCGGTGCCCACGTACTCGATGAGCAGCTCGATGGCCCCCCGCGTCAGGGTCAGACCGTAGCCCTTGGCAATGCCGGCAACTAGCGCGGGCAAATCCTTGGCCTTAGGGGACGAACAGTCGATGATCGCGTTCTTTCCCAAAGCAGCAATGGCCTTGTACAAGCCAGAAGCTTTGGAAAGCGACACCGCATACAACGCCAACACCGTCGTGGCGTTGGGGGACTTCAGGTAGTCGACGATGGGCTGCCAATCGGCCTTCTTCAGCTTATCGGCATTGCGCACGGTCACCAAGCGAACCTCGCTGGCAAAAGGCATGGTGTTGCAGGCATCCACAATGGCGGAGCCCGAAGCCTTTTCCCCGTCGAAGGTGTCGGAGTTAAAGGAGAGGTCTCCCAATGCGGAAATGCGCTTCACCAGGCGTGCTTCCACCGCCTGACGCTTCAGGGCGTCATCGCCTACGGTGAGATATGCGGGAAGAAACGTGTTGTCAGCCATACATGCCTTTCTACTCGCAGGCAATTCTACCGCAGACAGGAGACCTGGGCGCCATCAGCACGAAGATGGCACACCACATCTCCCTGCTGGTCAGTCCTGTAGGTGCGAACCGAAGACTCCTTCAGAAGATCGAGGGCTGTCTGGGTTGGATGCCCATAACGGTTGTTGGCTCCCACGCTGATGAGGGCGATATCGGGCTGCAAGAGGTCGATGAGCTCCGAGGAAAGAGCCTTCGCACTGCCATGATGGCCCACTTTCAGCAGGTTCACCTTCCCCACCCCGGCATCCTCTAGGGTCTCTGCCAGCTCGGGGCACTCCGCATCTCCGCAAAAGATCCCCGACCCATCCTGCTCGCCATCCCCATTGCAATCCCAGCAAACCAACAGCACTACACTGTCGGCATTGCCACCATCGTCCTTTAGCTCTTTAGGAGACAGTACCGATGCGGTAAAGGAACCCCATCGCAGCACATCGCCCACAGCCAGCTCATGCACGTTGCCCTCCCCTACCAGGCCCTCACTTTCCCGAACCAAGTCCTGACAGGATTCATCATCGCTTTCGCAGATACCCTGGGCGACCAGGACCTGCCCTACTTCCACCACGCCCCGAAGAGCCCCCAGCGAGCCGCAATGATCATCGTCAGGATGCGTCACGATCACCGCATCAAGGCGAACGACCTCGTTGCGCGCAAGCCCCTGCAGCAGATCGCCATCGTTAGTGCCGGTATCTACGAGCACCGCCACCTCACCGCTTCTGAGCACGAAGGCATCCCCCTGCCCCACATCGAGCATGACGATTTCATCACCATGCAACCTCGGTACCGCCACCAGCTGAAACACCAGCAGCAGAGCGCAAAGCGCCACCAGCGCCACGCCGCGACGCCGTGTAAGCAAAGGCCATGCAACCCACAACGCAACAGGCAATCCTATGGCCAACGCTGCCGAGAGCACCATAGACAAAGAGGTAGGTATAGAAGCTGACGGTAGGCAAGAGAGCTGCTCGAAGAGCCAGCATGCCCCGTTGCCGAAGGCAAGAAGGGCGGGAGCAAGCGGAACCTGCAGGGGAAGCAGTGCCAGCACACACAGAACAACCAACCCGAAGCCGCAAAGCAGCGTGAACAGCGGCGCTGCCACGATGTTGCAGATCACGGCGATAAGGGAAACCTGGGAGAACAAGGCGGCCGATAGGGGCAGCGTGCAAATATTCGAAGACAAGGTAAGGGACAAGGGCCCGCTGACCCAATCAGGACAGCGGGGAACCAGGCACTTCACCCAAGACTGCACCAATTCCCCCGCAACCAATATGCCCAACATGGAAGACACCGAGAGCAGGAAGGAAAGGGACAAGGCTGTCACGCCGTCGCCGATGATCATGACGCAAAGGCAAACACCAAGGGCGGAGAGCCCATGGGTACCGCGTCCGAACAGAAACGCTCCTAAGCTGAGCACGCACATGACGGCCGCTCGCAAAGCGCTAGGCGGGAACGCAGTGAACACCAGGTATCCGCCAAGGAGAAGAATCTGAAGCAGAATGAGAACTCTCCGAGGTACGCCTAACGCCAACAGGAAAGACGTGAATAGGGAACAGACAATGACGAGATGAGCTCCGGAAACCGCCACCAGGTGCGCAAGGCCATCCACCTTCACAGCTTGGTACAGATCGGTGTCATAGAGTTCGCCCCGATACCCCGTGAGCACCGCTTGCAGAAGAAGGCCACCCTCCGTGCCGTCATCGAGGATGTCGATGGCCCATTGGCGCAGATCTCGCACCGCGCTTCCCACTCCCTCACCTTGCAGCAAGACAGCATCATGCACCTGCAAGGAGGCGACGGCTCCATGGGTAAACAGGGTGAACCTGCGCTCCTCTGAAGGCGAAGAGAGCGAGCCTGTCACCTCGTAGACTCTTCCGCTGAGATAGCGCTCGCCCTCTGGCATGAAAGCTCGCACACCCACTTGGGACCCACTCTCTTGGTAAAGGGTTCCGTAGCAGGTGATTCCGTAGGCGCCTTGCACGCCGTCAGAGGAAAGCACCAGAGCTCCCTGGGCAGCACCTTCAGCATCGGGCTGGTTTGCGAGCACGCCTCCGCAGACAAAGCCATTTCCCAAGCCAAGCAGCAAGCCAGCAATAACGATTCGCACCAAGCCCAGCTTCTTGCGCTGAGCAGATCGCACCAACACCGCAATCGCCAGAGCGACCGCGACCAAGGCGGAGCCCAGAGTGAAATCCGGGGCAAGCCAACAACTACCGCCGAAGGACAGGGCGGTCCCCGCCCAAAGCAGCAACGCAAACAGAAGCGCAGGGGGCAAAGACGGACGACGGGGCGCGCTGGTCTGCGCCCCTTCACCACCATCCTTATCGCTCAGTCGGGCTCCGGCGAACAATTCAGCTGCAAGGGACCCAAAGCGACTCGCCAACGTCATATGCAGATGAGCGAGGAGATACGCTCGTAGGTCTTCTCGCCGATGCCGCTGACATTGGTGATATCCTCGCAGGATTTGAAGGAACCCTGACTCGTACGGTAGTCGATGATTCGCTGGGCAAGAGCAGGACCAATGCCGGGAAGTGTCTGCAGCTCTTCAGACGTAGCGGTGTTCACATTTACCAAACCCGCAGAACCGCCAGAGGAAGCTCCTGATGACGTACCGGAAGTTACATTGCCTGAGGAAGCGGCGCCTGAACCCGAAGCGCCCTCCTCCCCCTTGCGAGGGATGGTGATTTGCTGACCATCCTGCAATGTCGCCGCGAGATTCACCCCTTCAAGGTTCGCCTTCTTCGTGGCACCACCGGCCAATTGCAGCGCATCGTTTACCCGCGCGTCTGATGAAACCTCATAGACACCGGGATTTTGAACCGCACCAGTTACGTACACGCAGATGAGCTGCGGGGAATTCGCCGACTCCTCGCCAGCCTCTTCCCCGCCATCATCAGCTTCCTCCGCAGCTTCCTGCGCCACACGAAAGGAAACGTCATCGGAGGAAAGGGAGGACACGCAAGCTTTCAATCCGAAGAACACCAGGGCAAGGACCACTACCAACACCACCGCCACAACGGGAAGGGATATTCCGCGGCCCTTTACCTTTTCTTCCAGCTCTTCAACATCATCGAGAAACGCCATGAGCACCCTCCTAACTCCTTCGAGCATAGAAGACGCAGGTAACCAGAGCCTCGCTCCCCTCTTTGCGAAAGCTCTCCGAATCCCAACCGCATCTTGCAAGCAATCTCACCAGGATGCCGAATCCCAACCACCCTAAACGCAATCGCACTGGAAACCGATCTCACCAGAAGACAAAACAAGGAGCCCCGAAGGACTCCTTGCAAACAAGCCATATGAAGCGAAAACCGAAAGGCCAAGGCTCACAGTCTGCCGATTACGAAGAAACCAGCGTTCCCGGGGCGATAGGCGAATCGGAAGAGCCATCAGCACCAGCAGCAGACTGACCAGCCAATTCAGCGTCATCGGAAGCAGCAGCCTGAGCTTTTGCTCCCTCGGCAACCTGCGCCTCAACGCCCTCAGAGACCCCGGTCTCATCCTCTGCAGCCTTGCGCTTCTGACGAGGTGGCTTATAGGCGCAGCACTTGTAGTCGTTCACCTCAGCCGAGGCAACGATTTCAGGGATCCACTCGTCAAGGGGCAACAAAGCCTCTGCCTCGAGGACCTCCTTCATCTTGGCGTGGGTCTCAGGATTACGAGGCATGAACAGGGTGCAGCAATCAGCGGCATCCATGCTAGAAATCTCGAAGGTGCCCAGCTGCTCGGCCTGATCGATGATCTCGATCTTATCGGTGCCGATGAGGGGACGGAACACCGGAAGGGTGACCGCCTCGTTGGTGGCGGTGATGTTCTCGATGGTCTGAGACGCTACCTGACCAAGGCTCTCACCGGTAACCAGGGCCTTCGCGCCTTCCTTGAAGGCGATTTCCTGAGCCACCTTGAACATGAGGCGACGGTACATGATGATGCGCAGAGAAGGCGGAACCTTTGCCGCGATCTCACGCTGATAGTCGCCGAAGGGAACCACGTACACGCGGGCAATACAGCCGCTGCGCTCGAGGACATGGGCGATGTCATCGACAAGGTACTCGCTGGTAGATGCCGTCTGGGGCCTGCCGGAGAAATGCACGCCGATGCAGATGGCACCGCGACGAGCCATGCGCCACAGGGCAACCGGAGAATCGATGCCCGAGGACAGCAGGGAGACGACCTTGCCCGAAGATCCTACGGGCAGACCGCCCACACCGGGGATGCTGCGTGCGTATACATAGGCAGCGTTCTGAATGACCTCGACGCGAAGCTCGACGTCGGGGTTCTTCATGAGAACCTTCTTGTCAGGGAAGTTCCTGCACAAATGGGCGCCCACCAGCTGATTGATCTGGGGCGACTCGATGGGGAAATCGGTGTGGTTGCGACGTGCCTGCACCTTGAAGGAGTAGAAGTCTTCCACGTCGTTCAGGGCCATGACGGCGCCCTCATAGATATCATCTATCTCACGAGGAAGCTTATAGCCGCAGGAAACGCGGGCAACACCGGGAACAGATGCCAGCTTATTGGCGATGTCGCATGCAGCCTCATAGGAAACGCCCTGGCGAATGAGGACCAGAAGGCGACCAGAGATTTTATGAATGGTCACGATAGGGTCGTCAGACAACAACGAAAGAGCGTTCCTAAGGAGACGCTCTTCGAATTTAGACCTATTGTGGCCCTTCAGGCCGATCTCGTGATAGTGAATGAGGCAGATGCGCTGATAGTTCTCAGCCATGAAACCTACTTCTCGAGGTCGAGGGTATCAGGATCGTAGCCCACGGTGCCATCAGCAACCTCCTGGAATGCGATGGAAAGGGGCTTGCGGTTGTTAGCGCGAGCGATCTCGAGGGCGGTTTCCATCTCGAGAGCGCGGGTGCGCTGACCGCGCATCATCTCGTTGATGTCATGGGCGCGACGAGATGCAACGGAGCACAGCAGGAAACGGTCGTACTCAGTGTTGTCAAGCAGGTCGTTGATATTGGGTTCGATAATGCTCATATCGTCTTCCTTATTCGATTTCAGCCTTGGCGTTCACGTAATTCACCAGTTGGCGCGTGGCAACGTCAAGATCGTCGTTCACGAAGGTAACATCATACTCTTCTTTGCGGGATAACTCCACCTCTGCGGTGGCCATTCGCCGCTCAATAACATCCTGAGGCTCGGTTCCCCTGCCCTCTAGGCGCCTTCTGAGCTCCTCGAGGGATGGAGGCGCGATGAACACCAGGATTGCCTCGGGGATCTTCTCCCTGACCTGGAAAGCACCCTGCACGTCAATTTCTAGAATGACCTGCTTTCCCTCAGCCATAGCGGAGAGAACGGTTTCCTTCAGGGTGCCGTAGCGATTGCCGTGAACATGGGCCCATTCCAGGAACCCATCCTGGGCAACCAGCTCATCGAATCGCTCATCGGACAAATAGAAATAGGAAACCCCCTCCTGCTCACCAGGACGAGGGTCACGAGTGGTTGCGGAAACAGAAACCCACACGTCGGGGACCTGTTCACGCAAACGGGCCATCAGCGTGCCCTTGCCGGCACCTGATGGCCCAGATACTACAAAAAGATTACCTTTGCGCATGAACTCTTTACTTCAAACGTTCCAACAGTGCAGCCTCCTGGCGCTTGCCGAGGCCGCGAAGACGTCTGCTTGGAGCGATGTTCAACTCTGCCATGACCTTCTCAGTCTTAGCCTTGCCATAACCAGGCATGGTCTCGATAAGGGTAGAGACCTTCATACGGCCAATGACTTCGTCATCCTTCTTCTCAAGCAGATCTTCCAGAGAGAGCTTACCACTTTTCAGGTCCTCGCGAACCTGGGCACGAAGGATTCGAGCCTGTTTAGCCTTTTCCAGGGCTGCAGCGCGCTCCTCCGGCGTCAACTGAGGAATTGCCATATTATCTCCTTTTTTTGACAAAATTAAACATTTGGAGAATAACACATCTCTTTTGTTTATATCATCGCCCGACGAAAAGGAATACTGATAATTTTTAAGCATCGGGCATGGATTTAACAAATTCGATTCATAGTATGACCAGGTAAAAGCCTCTAAACCACTTTAATTCAGTAAGTTACAGACTGGCCACGATATCCTCGAAAGCGGCGACAGGATCTGCTGCCTGGGTGATAGGACGACCAATAACCAGATGGGAAGCTCCTGCTTCGAAAGCAGCCTTAGGAGTTGCTACGCGCTTCTGGTCGCCGACATCGGCAGTGGCAGGGCGCACACCAGGGGTAACGATGTAGGCGTCAGGGCCGAGCACTTTGCGGAGCTCGGAAGCCTCCTGAGGAGAAGCCACGACACCGGAAAGCCCGGAAACCTTCACGTGAGCAGCCATGATCAGAACCTGCTGCTCAATGTAGCGAGCAACGCCGATCTCATCGAGCTCGCCCTGGCCCATAGAGGTAAGGACGGTAACGCCCAGGGTGGCAGCAGGGTCGGTGCCCATCTCAGCGGCAGCTTCCATCACGCCTTCCTGGCCAGCACGCATCATCTCGATGGTACCGATGGAGTGCATGGTGAGCATGTCAGCGCCCGTCTTCACCGCAGCTTTAGCAGCGCCGCGCACCTGATGAGGAATATCGTGGAACTTCAGGTCGAGGAACACCTTGAATCCCCTATCCTTCAGCTCCTGCACGATGGAAGGACCCTCCTGGTAGTACAGGGTCATGCCAACCTTCATCCAGGTGGCATGGCCAGCCAGAAGATCGGCCAAACGCAGGGCCTCCTGCTTATCGCAGTCGAGGGCGACGATGATGCGATCCCTCTCGGGGATCTCGGTGAACTTAGGCATCGAGGGCTCCAATCAGCTCGTTGACGTCGGAAACGCCTTGGTCGGAACAATAGCGCTCGATACCCTCGATGACCTCGATGGTAGCAAGCGGATTAACGAAATTATACGCTCCAACAGCCACGGCGGTAGCACCAGCCAGCATGAACTCGATGGCATCGTCAGCATTGGCAATGCCGCCCATGCCCAACAGGGGAACCTTCACCGCATTGTGCACCTGCCACACCTTCGCCAAGGCGACGGGCTTAATGGCAGGACCAGACAGACCGCCGGTTACGCGGGCAAGCAGGGGCTTCCGGGTGCGAATGTCAATGCCCATGCCCAACAGGGTGTTAATCAGCGAAATGGCATCGGCGCCGGCAGCTTCTGCAGCACGAGCGATCTCAGCGATGTCGGTGACGTTAGGAGTGAGCTTCACGAACATGGGGCGCTTGGTGCAGGCACGGCAAGCGCTCACCACTTCTTCTACCATCTTGGGATCCGTGCCGATGGTCATGCCGCCAGCATCTACGTTGGGGCAGGAGATGTTGATCTCATAGGCGTCGGGAACCTCGGACTCCTCGAGAGCCTGCAGGCAATCGACGTACTCGGAGACGCTATGGCCAGAGACGTTCACGATAACCGTGGCGCCCTGCTCAGCCAGCCAAGGAAGGTCGACCTCCTTGAAATGCTGCACGCCGGGGTTCTGCAAGCCGATGGCGTTCAGCATGCCCGAAGGGGTCTCAGCCAGACGAGGCATGGGGCCGCCCTCCCAGGGAACCGCGGAGACGCCCTTGGTGGTGACGGCGCCAAGGCGGGACACGTCGAAGAAGTCGGCGTACTGCATGCCGGAACCGAAGGTGCCAGAGCCCGTGGTCACGGGGTTCTTCATGACCAGACCGCCCAGGTTAACTTGCATATTCACAGCCATGGCTACCACACAACCTTTCGAGCGTCGAAAACAGGACCGTCTACGCAGGAGCGCTTGTTGCCCTCAGTGGTGGCAACGATGCATCCCAAGCATGCGCCAATGCCGCAGGCCATGTGCTTTTCCATAGAAACCTGGCAGGGAATACCCTGCTCAGAAGCGGCTTTTGCGGTGTAGGCCATCACAGGGGTCGGTCCGCAGGAAGCCACCAGATCGAAGCTTTCGGAAGCCATGAGCTCTGCGGCAGGCACCGTGCAGAAGCCAGGAGTGCCAAAGGAGCCGTCGTCGGTGCAGCAGATGACGGTGGTGTTAGGCAGAGCCTCGTAAGCGTCCTTGCAAGCCAGGGCATCCTTGGTCTGAGCGCCCATAACCACCGTGAGCTCTACACCGGCAGATACCAGCTCGGAGGCGAAGAGGAACAGTGGAGCGGCACCAACGCCGCCAACCACGAAGAGGGCGCGCTGGCAATCCTCGGGCTTCACCCAGCCGTTTCCGATGGGACCGAGCATGTTCACGACCTGGCCCTCCCCCACCTTGGTGAGGGCATCAGAGCCGAAGCCCACCACCTGATACAGCAGCACCATGGTGCCCTGCTCGGGGTTAGCCTGGTACACGGAAATAGGACGGCGCAGCATGTGGCCTTCCATACCGGGCACCTGCAGATGCACGAACTGACCGGGACGAACCGCAGCTGCGATCTGAGGAGCCTGGAAGGTTGCCAGGTACAGGCGATCGGTGACCTGCACCTGGGATAGGAGAACAGTGTCCTCGGAGAGAACCTTCTGAGTGTCTACGCACACGTTACATCACCACCTGGGGCATATCCTGAAGGGCAATGACATCGAGACCGCTTTCGCCAATCGCCTCGATTCCTGCAATCATAGCCTGTGCGCCAGCAAGCGTGGTCACATAGGTCACGCCATGCTTAACCGCCTCGAGGCGCAGCTCATAGCCGTCGTCGCGGGTGGTAGAGCCGTAAGGCGTGTTGATCATGAGAACAATCTCGCCGTTGGCGATCATGTCCAGAATCTCAGTGCCACCCTCGTTGATCTTCTTGATCTCTTCCACCTTAATACCAGAGGCACGGAGCGTACGAGCGGTGCCGTGGGTAGAGACGATGGAATAGCCCAGACGCTTGATGTCGCGAGCGAGGGAGATGAAGTTGCGCTTGTCGTTGTCGTTCACGGAGATGAACACCTTGCCAGCCTTGGGCAGCTCGTAGTCTACCGCCAGCTGGGTCTTGGCATAGGCCAGTGGGAAGCAGTCCGCCACGCCCATGACCTCGCCGGTAGACTTCATCTCAGGTCCCAGCACCACGTCAGAGCCAGGGAAGCGGCCGAAGGGCATGACAGCTTCCTTCACGCAGAAGTGTTCGAGCTCGCGGGTGTCGGCAGGCAGGTTCAGATCGGCTATCTTCTCGCCGGCCATGATGCGGGCAGCGCACTTGGCCAGAGGCACACCGGTAGCCTTGGAAACGAAGGGAACCGTACGGCTGGCACGAGGGTTGGCCTCGATAACGTAGATGATGCTGTCCTTGATGGCGTACTGGATGTTAATGAGGCCCACAACGCCAAGGCGCAGAGCCAGACGACGAGTGGTCTCACGCAGACGGTTGACGATAGACTCGGACAGGGAGAAGGGAGGCGTGCAGCAGGCGGAGTCGCCGGAGTGAATGCCCGCCATCTCGATGTGCTCGAGAACGCCGCCCACGAAGACCTCTTCGCCATCGCAGAGGGCATCGACGTCGCATTCCACTGCAGACTCAAGGAAGCGATCGAGGTACACGGGGTGATCAGGAGAGATCTGGGCAGCCTCGGTCATGTACTTCATGAGGCCCGCGCGGTCATAGACGATGCCCATGCCGCGGCCGCCCAGCACGTAGCTAGGACGGACCAGCAGAGGAAAGCCCAGGCGGTCAGCCACCTGGCAAGCCTCCTCGAAGGTGTTGGCGTCGCCGGCGGCAGGATAGGTGATGTCCATCTCGTCGAGGATGGCGGCGAAGCGGTCGCGGTCCTCAGCCAGGTCGATGGCCTCGGGGCTAGTGCCCATGATGCGCACGCCGGCTTCTTCCAGCGCGTGAGCCAGCTTCAGAGGGGTCTGGCCGCCCAGGGTCACCACCACGCCATCGGGGTCTTCCACATCGACGATGTCCATGACGTCCTCGAAGGTCAGAGGCTCGAAGTACAGCTTGTCGGAGGTATCGTAGTCCGTGGAGACAGTCTCAGGGTTGCAGTTCACCATGATGGTCTCGTAGCCCGCGTCGTGCAGCGCATAGGAAGCGTGCACGCAGCAGTAGTCGAACTCGATGCCCTGGCCGATGCGGTTAGGACCAGCGCCCAGGATCATAGCGCGCTTGCGGGTCTTGGGAGAGACCTCGGAATCGCCCTGCTCGTAGGTCTTGTAGTGGTAGTCGGTGTCAGAGGAGAACTCCGCAGCGCAGGTATCTACCGTCTTGAAGCGAGGCACAACGCCCAGCTCCTTGCGCTTTGCGCGAACGGAGAGCTCATCGGAGCCGGTGAGGTAGGCAATCTGCACGTCGGAGAGGCCATAGCGCTTTGCCACCCACATGGCGTCGGCATCCATCTCCTCGAGGGAATGACCGCGCAGGCCCTCCTGCACTGCCACCATGTCGGCCATGCGGGACAGGAAGAACACGTCGATCTTGGTGGCCTTATGCAGCTGCTCTACCGTCCAACCGCGGCGCAGGGCCTCAGCCAGATAGAAGATGCGGTCTGCGGTAGGACGAACCACCAGGTCCTCGAAGGTCTCGGGATCGTAGTCGTCCTTGCCATCGGCACCCAGACCCATGCGACCGTTCTCGAGGGAGCGCATAGCCTTGCCCAGAGCCTCTTCGAAGGTGCGACCAATGGCCATGACCTCGCCAACGGCCTTCATGCGGGTAGACAGGGTGTCATCGGAATCCTGGAACTTCTCGAAGGCGAAGCGAGGAACCTTCACCACGCAGTAGTCGATGGAAGGCTCGAAGCAGGCAGGGGTTGCCTTGGTGATATCGTTCAGGATCTCATCGAGGGTGTAGCCCACAGCCAGCTTTGCGGCAGCCTTGGCGATGGGGAAACCGGTGGCCTTAGAGGCCAAAGCAGAGGAACGGGATACGCGAGGGTTCATCTCGATGACGATGAGGCGACCGTTCTTGGGGTTCAGCGCGAACTGCACGTTCGAACCGCCGGTCTCGACGCCGATCTTTTCCAAAATGGCCAGAGAAGCCACGCGCATACGCTGATATTCCACATCGGACATGGTCTGAGCAGGGGCAACGGTGATGGAGTCGCCAGTGTGCACGCCCATGGGGTCGAAGTTCTCGATGGAGCAGACGATGATGCCGTTGCCAGCCTTATCGCGCATGACCTCCATCTCGTACTCTTTCCAGCCCTCGATGCTCTCCTCTACCAGCACTTCGCCAGCTGGAGACAGGTCGAGGCCCTGGGAGACGATGAGACGCAGCTCGTCCATGTTGTGGGCGATGCCACCGCCAGCGCCACCAAGGGTGAAGGAAGGACGCAGCACCACAGGAAAGCCCAGGGTCTCAACCAGCTTCTCAGCGTCTTCCACGCTGTAGGCATAGCCGCTGCGGGCCACCTCAAGACCGATCTCGGCCATGCACTCGTTGAACTTCTTGCGGTCCTCGCCACGCTCGATGGCCTCAAGGTCGCAGCCGATCATCTCGACGCCGTACTTGTCGAGGACGCCGGCCTTTGCCAGGTCGACGGCGGCGTTCAGGCCGGTCTGTCCGCCCAGGGTGGGCAGCAGGGCGTCGGGGCGCTCGCGCTCGATGATGCGGGAGATGGACTCGGTGGTGATGGGCTCTACATAGGTGCGCTTGGCGAGGGCGGGATCGGTCATGATGGTGGCTGGGTTGGAATTTACCAGCACCACCTCGTAGCCGTCCTCCTTCAGGACCTTGCAAGCCTGAGCGCCGGAATAATCGAACTCGCAGGCCTGGCCAATGACGATAGGGCCAGAACCGATGACGAGAATCTTCTTGATGTCGGTACGTTTAGGCACGAACCTCGCCCTCCTCACTTGCGAAGTTCCAGCCAGCCAGGCGATCCTTCGCGATGTCGATGTCCAGATAGGATTCGTCTCCGTCCATCAGGCGGGCGAAAGCGGTAAACAGATAGTGAGCATCCGTAGGGCCAGGGTTGGCCTCGGGATGGTACTGCACGCTGAAGACGGGGTGATCGAGGAAGCGGATGCCCTCGGCGGTGCCGTCGTTCAGGTTCACGTGGGTCAGCTGAATGCGACCGAACTCAGCGCTTTCCACTACAGGAGCGATATGGCGCTCAGTCCAGAAGCGCAGGTCGGTCTGATGCTCGGTGAAGCCACCGGAGAGCTCGGGAACCAGAGGACCCAGAGAATCGAAGAGCAGGCCGAAGCCATGGTTCTGAGCGGTGATCTCTACGCGACCGGTGAGCAGGTTCATAACGGGCTGGTTGCCGCCGCGGTGGCCGAACTTCAACTTCTCGATGGAAGCGCCTGCAGCCTTGGAAATCATCTGATGGCCCAGGCAGATACCGAAGATGGGCTTCTTGCCGATGAGCTTGCGCACCTGGTTGTAGGTGCCTTCCACCGCTTCAGGGTCACCAGGACCGTTAGACAGGAAGATGCCGTCAGGGTCAGCAGCCAGGACCTCCTCGGCGGGAGTGTCCCAGGGAACCACCGTCACGTCGCAACCCACGCGAGCAAGACCTGCCAGGATAGAGTCCTTCGCGCCGCAGTCATAGGCGACGACCTTGTGGCGAGGGGCCTCGGGCTCGGAGAGAGCGAAGGCCTGGCTCGCACCGTAGGAAGCGGGATCGAAGTGATAGGACTCAGTGCAGCTGACGGTCTCGGCCAGGTTCACGCCCACGATGCTCTGGGAGGCGCGGACCTTGGCAAGGAGGCTCTCGGTATCAAGATCCTCGGTGGAAAGGACGGCGCGCTGGGCACCGAAGTCGCGAACGTGCTTGGTCAGCGCACGGGTGTCGATGCCGGAGATGACCACCACACCGCGCTCGGTAAGGAACTCGGGCAGGGACTGGGTGCTGCGCCAGTTGGAAGGAACGGCGCACATGTCATGAACGGCGAAGCCGCGAAGGGCCAGGGTGTCGCGCTGCAAATCGTCGGGGTTGATGCCGTAGTTGCCGATCTGAGGATAGGTCATGGTGATGATCTGGCCTGCATAGGAAGGGTCAGAGAGAACTTCCAGATATCCTACCAGGCTGGTGTTGAAGCAGATCTCGCCAAACACCTCGCCACGAGCGGCAGGTGCCTCGCCCTCGAAAACCGTTCCGTCCTCGAGCACGAGCTTTGCCTTGGGAAGCACGCCATGGGTCGTGCCGGAAAGAAGCTGTTCGCTAAGCTTACTCAATTACCTCTCCCTCTTTCATTACCAGTTTGCCGGAAACCAGGACCTCGGTTGCCTTGCCCGTGAACTGGGCGCCAAGGAACCCGGAATTATTTGCCTTAGAAAGGAAGTCCTCCTCGTGAACCGTCCACTGGGCCTCGGGGTCGAAGACGGTGATGTCGGCAGGATAGCCCTCGGCGATCTTCACCTCGGGGATACCCAGAAGCTTACGAGGAGCAACCGCCATGCACTGAACCAGGCGGTCATAGCCAATGAGACCGGGGCGCACCATGTTGGTGAGCATGGAAGCCAGGGAGGTCTCGAGGCCGGTCATGCCGAAGGGTGCCAGCTCGAACTCGCGAGCCTTCTCAGCGCGGGTATGAGGGGCATGGTCGGTGACGATGCAGTCGATGGTGCCGTCGACGACGCCCTGAATGAGGGCCTTGCGGTCATCCTCGGTACGCAGAGGAGGGTTGATCTTGAACTGGGTCTCATAGCCCTCGGAGATGCTGTCCTCGGTGAGGAACAGGTGGTTTGGCGTCACCTCGCAGGTAACCTGCACGCCGCGCTCCTTGCCATTGCGCACGATGTCGAGGCCGCGGGCGGAGGTGATGTGCTGAATGTGGATGGGGCAGCCGGTCATCTCGGATAGGGAGATGTCACGCTCAATCTGAATCTCCTCGCCGGCAGCAGGCCATCCTTCCAGACCCAAACGGGAGGAAGCCACGCCCTCGTTCACCTGGCCGGAGCCCACCAGACCCTCGTCCTGGCAGTGGCTCATAACCACCTTGCCGAACATCTTGCCGTAGTCCATGACGCGACGCATGACGCCAGCGTCCTGCACACCACGGCCATCATCGGTGAAGGCCACGGCGCCGTGGGCCACCAGCTCGCCCATCTCGGTGAGCTGCTCGCCCTTGCGGCCCTTGGTGCAGGCAGCGGAGGGGCGGATGTGGCACAGGCCCACCTTCTGGGCCTTCTGCAGGATGTAGTCGACCACATCGGCGTTGTCGGTCTCAGGCTTGGTGTTGGGCATGGTGCACACATCGGTGAAGCCACCGTGCACAGCGGCACGAGAACCGGAGGCGATGTCCTCCTTCTGCTCGAAGCCAGGGTCACGGAAGTGCACGTGCACATCTACAAGACCGGGAACCAAAACCTTGCCGGAAAGGTCGATGACCTGGGCATCGCCTGCGGAGAGATCGGAGCCCACCGCGGTAATGCTCTCCCCTTCCACCAGGACGTCGGTGATTTCATCGAGTGCCATCTGAGGATCGATGACGCGGGCGTTCTTAAGCAGATATGCCATTTTCAGCACCTCCAAGGAGCAGATAGAGAACGGACATGCGGACACAGAGACCGCCGAACACTTGGTCGAGGATGACGGAGCGCTCGGGGTGATCAGCCATATAAGAATCGAGTTCGACACCACGGTTGATAGGACCGGGGTGGCAGATGATGGCATCCTTCTTCATGAGATGCTCGCGGCTCTTGTTCAGGCCGTACAGCAGGCTGTACTCACGCAGAGATGGGAAGGGGCTGTTCTCGAGCCTCTCCTGCTGCACCCTGAGCATGTACACCACGTCGAGCTCGGGAAGGACATCGTCGAAGAACGGGGTGGTTGCATCGGCGCCCATGACATCGGGGCGTGCGGGAAGCAGCGTAGCCGGAGCGATGAGGGTCACATGAGCGCCCACGGTATGCAGCCCGCGAATGAGGGATCCGCACACACGGGAATGGGCGATGTCACCCACGATGCCCACCTTCAAACCTTCCAGCGTGCCCTTACGGCGCCAGATGGAATACAAGTCGAGAAGGGCCTGGGTAGGATGCTGATGCTTGCCGTCACCTGCATCGATAACGCAGGCATCGGTGTACTGGGTCACCAGCTTGGCTGCGCCAGCGTACTTATGGCGCACCACGAAACAATCAACGTTGTAGGCATCGAGGGTCATGATGGTGTCGCCGAGGCTCTCGCCCTTCACCGTCGAGCTCGAGGAGCCACCTGCGTTGATGGTGTCGCAGCTCAGACGCTTCTCCGCAAGCTCGAAAGAAGTACGGGTGCGGGTGGAAGGCTCGAAGAACATGTTCACCACGGTGCGGCCGCGCAAGGCGGGAACCTTCTTGATGCGGCGGCGGTTCACCTCTTCGAACATGACGGCGTTTTCCAGAATGGTCATGATGTCGCTCTCTGACAGATCGTTCATCGAGAGCAGGTGCTTATGGTTGAAGGACATTACCGCTGGTCACCTCCTACAGGAGCGGAGCCCACGTGCTCACCGGGCGAGACGTCAAAGATCTTCACGCTGGTCTCGGAATCTACTTCCTCGAGGAAAAGCTTCACCGACTCATCACGGGAGGAGGGAACGTTCTTGCCCACGTAGTCAGCGCGAATAGGCAGCTCGCGATGACCGCGATCTACCAGCACGGCCAGCTGAATACAGCGAGGGCGGCCGTAATCCATAACGGCGTCGAGGGCGCAGCGGATGGTGCGACCGGTATACAGTACGTCGTCTACCAGGACCACCTTCTTGCCGGTGAGATCAGCGGGAATCTGAGTGGGCATAGCCATAGGGCTTGCAGCGAGGGCGCCATCATCACGATAGAAGGTGATGTCGAGGGAGCCAACGCTCACCTCCCTACCCTCAATATCCCGAATCTTGTCGGCCAGGCGACGGGCCAGATTGTCGCCGCGGGTAACGATTCCCAACAGCACGACATCGTCAGCGCCGTGATTGGTCTCGAGAATCTGATGGGCGATGCGCGTCAGGGATCTGTCGACCTCCTGGGCATCCATGACGACAGACTTCAACCTGCTATCGTCTCTCATACACGCTCCCTTCTCATGGTCATTGGGTGCGTACGAAGCGACCACCTCGCAAGAAAAAAGCCCTCGTCCGAGAAAGACGAAGGCTTTTACAGTTCATGTGCGTTGTATCGCTATGTGCGCCTTGTCGGTATCTCTGTACCGCCCTTAAAGGACGCCTAGTAGTATACGCCTAACCTGCCAGGCGTTTCATGAGAATCACGACCAGCGGACAGACTACGCATAATCCCTTGCAATATTTAACAATCTGGAAAGAAAGTCTCTACTTTCACCCGCATCAAATGGGAACGGGAAGCCCAACGCAACCTACGCGAAGTAAAACGAAACGCTCTACTTCACCTGCACAGGCAGGAACGAAACGCTCTACTTCACCTGCATGTTGGAAATGAGGTTGGTGAACTCGCGGGACACGCCATCAAAGCCGGTCTGGGTGAACTGCAAGGTGTAGGTCATGATGCCGTCATCGTAAGCGTCGGCGATGAAGTAATAACCTGTTCCCTCAGCGCCATCGTCAATCACCACGGTGACGGAAGAGGCATTGTGGCCATCGAGAGAAATATCTTCCACATCGCTAACCGAAGTGTCCTCGGCGATCTTGCCGTACTTGCCGTTCAGGGCCTTATCGTGCTTGTCAGCAAGCCAGGCATCCTTGTCACCACCAAGCAAGTAGGACACGGTGATGGTGCCGTAAGTTACGGAGCCATCAGTGCTGGTGACGGTGAACACAGAGCCGTCCTTCTCATCGCTGACGGTGAAGTTGTCAGAGTATTGGGTAGACCACTGACCCGTAGGAGACTCGTAGGTGACGAGCTGAACTTCCTTCTTTTCCTCCTTCGATCCGCAGCCCGCAAGCAGCGAGGCGCAAAGTGCCAGAGCCAGCACCAGAAACAGAGGAACGAACTTTGACTTAACCGCAGAAGCGCCCATGAAGACCCCCTAGAACTAGACCATGGGTGAGATTGTACTACTGAAGACGAGACTGCACGCTCTTGGCGGCATATGCCTTGTCGAAATTGCCGTCGGTCGCCTTGGTAAGGGCACCCATGACCTTGCCCATGTCCTTCTTAGAGGTAACGCCTAGCTCATCGATAGTCTTCTGAATGAGGGCGTCGAGCTCGTCGCCGGTAAGCGCGGCGGGAAGCAGGGATTCGAGGATGGCAACCTGCTGGGTGAGGCGCTCGGTGCGCTCGTCGTCGTTGGCAGCCTTAATGGAGCCTTCCAGTGTCTCCTTGGTCTGCTTGGTAACGCGCTTCACCATGGCCACGACATCGGCGTCGGTAACCTCGCGGCGCTCATCGACCTCGATGTTCTTCAGCTCGCCATGCACCTGGCGCAAAATGCTCAGACGCACCTTGTCCTTGGCCTTCATGGCATCCTTAATCTGCTCCTTCAGCTCGTCATAGGTCATGAGAAATCCTCCTTATAAAGATACTTGCTTGTTAATAAATGTTCATTGCCGGTGGGTTCTACCCGCTGCGCTGGTCATCGCACCGCGTGCCGTTCGCAGTTTGCCGCGCTCGGCCATCGCACCGCTTGTTGGTCGCAGCCCAATGACACCACCCTACCCTGCACAATATCGGCGCGCATCATGCGGCGATGTTGCCCGCATTGATCATGCAGCAATACACGATCACGTAGCAAAGGCCTCCTATCAGGGAAAAGCGCAGGAGCTTATTGTAGTTCTTCGCCTCCCTGAAGCACATGAACCCCACGCCAAGGGCAATGATGAGGGCCGGCATTCCGCCCGTACTGGGAAGACCGTACATGAGCCAGGTACCGAATGCGCACACCGCGGCGACAATCACCCAGGAAAGGAAGAAGTAGCCAACCAGCCTCAGAATCTGGCTGCCCTTGTTCTCATCGCCCGCCATATACCATTCCCTTCACAGTACGGAAACACTTAGATCGCGAAACACTTCAGCCACAAACACGTTCCGAATGCAAAAACGTCTCAATCGAGAAACGCTCCCATAACGAAACGATTCGATTTCGAAACGCTCGTTCGCGAAAAACGCTTCTCCCGAGTGTACTTCAAGCAACAGACTCTTCCAGACAAATGCCGTCTTTTCACGCAAATCTTCGGAAGGCGAGGACAGCGGCTCCTTCCACCGAGCCAACCTCCCCGATGCCAGCGGCTCCTTCCATCGAGCAACCCTCCTCAACGTCAGGGGCTCCTTGCACTTCTTCACGGGTGAAGCGACACGCAAACCGCTCACGGAAACCTCGCTGCGTCATTCGTTGGAAACAATCGTCCAGTCACCCGTTTCACATCTTCTATTTCTTCTTTTTGAAGAGGCTGACCTTCATAATGTCGGCATTACCATACCGAATAGCCACGTCAGGAGTAACACATGGCAGAATACAACAAGCTCACCCCCGAGCTCCTCGCTGAGCTCGAGTCCATTGTCGGAACGGAGAACTTCTCCGCCGGCGATGACGTGAACGAGGACTACTCTCACGACGAGATGCCCATCTACGGCTCTCAGATGCCAGAGGCTGTCGTACTTCCCAACAACACTCAGGAAGTCTCCGCCATCATGAAGCTCTGCAACGAGAACAACATCCCTGTTACCGTGCGCGGCGCAGGCACCGGCCTTTGCGGCGGCTCTACTCCACTGCATGGCGGCGTAGTTCTGTGCACCATGAACATGAACCAGATCCTGTCCTATGACATGAACAATCTCTGCGTCACCATTCAGCCCGGCGTTCGCCTGTGCGACCTGGCTGCAGACGCCCTCGACCACGGTCTGATGTACCCACCTGATCCCGGCGAGAAGACCGGCTCTGTTGGCGGCAACGTCTCTACCAACGCTGGCGGCATGCGCGCCGTGAAGTACGGCACCACCCGCGACTACGTGCTGGCTATGACCGTCGTTCTGCCTTCCGGCGAGATCATGGAGCTGGGCCGTTCTGTCACCAAGACCTCTTCCGGCTACAGCCTGCTGCACCTGATGATCGGCTCTGAGGGCACCCTGGGCGTCATCACCGAGCTCACCATGAAGCTCATCCCCAACCCCAAAGAGGACATGTCCTTCATCCTGCCTTTCGTCGACATCAACACTGCCATCAGCGCTGTTCCCAAGATCAAGCTGGCTGGCCTCGATCCTCAGTCCATCGAGTTCATGGAGCGCGACATCGTCGACTCCTCCGCAGAGTACCTGGGTCGTCAGGTCTTCCCCATCAACGTGAACGGTAATGAGGTTGGCGGCTACATCCTGGTAACCCTCAGCGGCAACGACGCTGACGAGCTGTACCAGCGCGCAGAGGTCCTGGCCGAGGTCGGCATGGATTGCGGCGCCTTCGACGTTCTGGTTGTCGACCAGCCTTCTCTGAAGAAGGACGTATGGGCAGCTCGCTCCGCCTTCCTCACCGTTATCGAGGCTGAGACCAAGTACATCGACGAGATGGACGTTGTTGTTCCCGTAGATAAGATCGCCGAGTTCCTGGAGTCTGCTCACAAGATTGGCAAGAAGCACGGCATGCGCATCCGTTCCTTCGGTCACGCTGGCGACGGCAACCTGCACATCTACTGCTGCTCTAACAACAAGACCGAGGAGGAGTTCAAGGCTGCGGCCAAGCTGGTCATGATCGATTCCTACAAGAAGTGCGCAGAGCTGAAGGGCCAGGTTTCCGGCGAGCACGCCATTGGCCATGCAAAGAAGGAGTATCTGCGCGAGTCCGTTGGCGAGACGGCTTACGGCCTCATGGGTGCTATTAAGCAGGTCTTCGACCCCAAGGGCATCCTGAACCCTGGCAAGGTCTGCAACGACCTGTAAGTCGCAGCAGCTTCACCGCTATGCAACGCAACGCCCCCTCGCTTGAGGGGGCGTTTTTCGTGTACGGACATGGGCAGTGGCGATAGAACACTGTGATTCAGAGACGCAAAGAAGCTTCTTGCAGTTTTTTCGACCCCAAAAACAGAAACGTCCCCTCAGTGCAGAAGTTTGTGCAAGGACGAAATCCAAATAGATCGACAACCGAGATCTAGACGTTCGCGACGATGGACAGCATTTGTGCAATGTGGGTCCGAATCGAGACTTGATCCCATCACGCAGCTTCTTAATCAGCCGACTGTTCGGAACGAGCCTTGCTCCTTCTTCGATGAAGGTCGAATCTTCTGCACTGAGCGCCCCATTATGCAAAATGACCTGATTTTTTTGAACCTAGTTCTGCACTGACCCGTCCATTCTGCAAATGGGCAAAGTTCGAAGCAACTCTACATCAGGCGCCGATTTTCACCTGCCGCCTAAGCTTTTACCGCTTTACCAAATTAGAGCAAAAGAATGGGTGCCACCCGCATTGCGAGTGGCACCCAGCAAATCTATACAGTATTCGTAAATTACTCCTGAATCTTAGCAGGCTCCTCGGACTCAGCATCTGCCTCAGCCTCAGCGGCAGGCTCCTCAACTTCAGCCTCTGCCTCAGCTGGCTCCTCAACCTCAGCCTCGGTCTCAGGCTCGGCGGTAATCTCCTCGGCTTCAGCAGCTTCAACAGCATCCGAAGTCTCTTCAGCCTCATAAGCAACATCGTAGCTCTGAGCAACGAATTCCTCAGCCAGATCCTGAGGCTCGTCATCCTCGGCAGCCAAAGCAATGGCCTCGGCGTATGCATCCTGGCCCTCGTACTTCAGACGACCAAGCTTGAAGGCGATAGGGAACTTATAGGTGCGAGAATCGCCAGCGAACTGAACAACCAGGTTTCCGTTCACGAAGGACTTCACCGTACCGGTACCCAGATCAGGGTTGATAACCACATCGCCAGGAGCAGGACGCTTATACAGGATGCGGCCATCCCTACCAAGCCACATCAGTGCGTTCTCATCGACAGAAGGCGTAGCGCCACGTGCGATCTTCAGCTCACGACGCTTGATAGTCTCAGGGAATGCCAGACGGATGGGCTTCTCACGATCGTCGAACTTCACCACCAGGCTGTTACGGCCACGCTGCTGAATCTCGCCCTCACCGAAGGTGCCGTGATATACACGAGCGCCTACGCTGAAGTCGGAGTAGAAGCCGTTGCGACGAGGCTTCTTGAAGTCGTCGCCCTTGCCCCTGTCGTGACCCTCGCCAGCACGCTCGAACTTCTTAAAGTCCTTGTCCCTCTTCTTGAAGTCGTCATCCTTCTTGAAATCGCGACGATCCTTCTTCTTGAAGTCCTTGTCGTCACGCTTCTTGAAGTCGCGCTTCTTGTCGAAGTCGCGATCATCGCGATTGCGCTTCTTGTCGAAGTCGCGGTCCTTTTTGTAACCGTCCTTCTTCTTGAAGTCACGGTCCTTATCGAAGTCCTTCTTCTTGAAGTCGCGCTTCTTGTCGAAATCGCGATCCTTCTTGAAGCCATCTTTCTTCTTGAAGTCGCGATCATCGCGCTTCTTGAAACCGTCCTTCTTCTTGAAGTCCTTGTCGTCACGCTTCTTGAAGTCGCCGTTCTTCTTTCCCTTGGAATCACTGTCCTTCTTGAAGTCACGATCGTCGCGCTTCTTATAGCCGTCCTTCTTCTTGAAGTCGCGACCACCCTTCTTGAAATCGCCCTTGCGATCTCCCTTTCCCTTGAAATCGCCCTTGCGATCAGATGACTTATCAAACGACATGGTTGTACCCCTTCTAGGCAAATATAAGCAGTTGCATTATCCCATGAATGACCACGGGATATCAGGAGGAATAAGCAAGAAACAGCCAGCGCTTCGAAAACGAAACCGAAGCACCAAAGCTAGCTTCCGGCCACTGCAACAGTCACAAGCGAATACCGACCAGTACAACAGCAATAAACGAGTGCCAGCTAATGCAGCGGTCGGAAACGAATGCCGGCCAAAGCAACGGCTAGAAACGAATCCTCATCTGGTGCCAAACCGCACCGCCGTGCTGCGAATCGCATACGCCCTCGTCAACGTAGCCAAAGCGCTCGTAGTACCCCACCAAATGGGGCTTGCAGGTAAGCACCGAGCCTTCCAGACCCCGCTCACGGCAATCCTCGAGCATGCGCTTCATGAGAACCGAGGCACACCCCTTCTCACGAAGATCGGTAGCGGTGGCAACGCTGAGAATGTGAATCCAACGTCCTGAAGGATTATGCAGGGAGGCCGAGGCGAACATCTCGTCGGAAAGGTCCTCGTCATCGCTGCGCAAACCGATGACAAAGGATGCCAGCTTGTCGTCTTCCCAGCCAAGCCAGATGTAATCAGGATAGGTGCGAACCCTGTCGTCCATGCGCTCGTAGGAAGCCGCATCGGAAGGAGGGAAGCTCGCCTCCTCCAGATCCGCGATGGCCTTCACGTCCCAAATCTCCGCATGACGAATCAGCATCAATGCTCCCTCCCAAAAACAATTCTCACGATATGAAGGACGAGAGAAACAAAATCCCGCGCCAAACCCAGTGGGAGATAATACAGCTTGCTGGGTTTACCCACAACGCCAACCACCCGCATCCCTGGAACAAACCGCGCCGTGATTATAGTGCGCAAGGTATGGAAGTCGCTGGTCACAATCACCACGCGAGGCATATCGTTCTGCAATGCGTTGAATTCCTTCACCTTCCTAAGACGGGACAAGCCGAAGGCTCCGGAGAACCCGCATTGCAAAGAGTTTTGGAAGCAGGCGAACTCCTCTTCAGCCAACCGCGTCTTCCAAATCTGCTGCATGCCAAAGAAGAGGTTCTCGTACGTGGTGGAAGACTGAGGATCCTGGATGATGCGCTCCTCGGGTAACCCTTTCTGAAGCAGGTACTCTCGCATGGCGGCAGATTCGGCCACCAGCTCGTCGCTCCCCCGCCCACCGCAAACCACGGCAACACCCCGAGGGTTGTCGGCAAGAAGACCGAGGGCAGAATCTAGCCGGGAGGAAAGCGTAAGGGAAGGGACCCTCCCCTTCTTCAGACCGGCGCCAAGCACGAAGACGTAGTCCCACGAATCAGTTACGGGCCTGCGCCCCAAAACGAGCGTGGCCACACAGAACGCGATGAAGAGCAGGGAAATGACGCCACCCACCGCAGAGACCGCCAAGGCAACCGTCTTAGATCCAGGCACCATACACGCCAGCACCAAAGGAGCTCCGAATAAAAGAAGGATTGCAGCTCCCACCGCAGCGACCTGGGCAAAGGAGCGCGAATACCCACAGAAGATAAGCAGGCGAAGGCCGTTGGCGAAGAGAAGGGCAGCCAGCACGAACATGCCGTATATGCCTGCATACTCCATCAGCGATCACCTCCCCGTGATAATGAGCAGTTCCGCATTCGGACGAAATCGAGTTCAGGAATAGTCCCACTTCGGGCCGACTCCGAATTTAAAGATCTACCCAGCCATGAACAATCCCGCAGGTAGTATAGCGAAACAAAAGCGGGGCCCGCAGGCCCCGCAGAAACAGCAAAGATGAAACGTCACCTCAGGCAATATGGCAAAATCATCGCCTGCAAAGAAAAGCTTAAGCCACCGACGTTTGCAAGCGAAATCGTCGCCAATGAGGTAAAACCAGAGATTAGATCTCGATCTTAGCGCCCATGAGCTTCACGAACTCAGCAACGATAGCGGTGTCGCCAGGCCAAGCAGGGGAAGTCACCAGGTTGTGATCGACAACGGCCTCGTTAGCCTCAACTGGCACATACTCGCCGCCAGCAAGGGTGATGTCGGGACCAACAGCAGGATATGCAGTGGCCTTGTAGCCTTCCAGCACGCCAGCTGCAGCCAGAACCTGAGGACCATGGCAGATTGCAGCAACAGGCTTACCGGCTGCGAAGAATTCCTTCACGATCTCGATAACGCGTGGGTTGAGACGGATGTACTCGGGAGCACGGCCACCGGTAATGAAGAGGCCCTCGTACTCAGCAGTGTCAACAGCATCAAAGTCGGCAGTCAGCGCAAAGTTATGGCCGCGAAGCTCGGTGTAGGTCTGCTCACCCAGGAAATCGTGAACAGCGGTGGCAACGGTGTCGCCAGCCTTCTTGTCGGGGCAAACCGCGTCAACCTGATAGCCCAGAACACCCATCGCCTGGAAAGGAACCATGGTCTCGTAATCCTCGGTGAAATCGCCCGTGAGCATCAAAACCTTCTTAGCCATAAGGCAGCCTCCTTCTTCCCCCTCTAGGGAGCAACTGAATTACAAGGCTTACACCAGGTGAAAGGCGACCTCTGATGAGGATCCCCAAACCTCTCACCAAAGCCTTCTTCTTCAAGTATAGGAAGGCATTTTCTCCCCATTTGGGAAAGGCAACCCCTTCTCGGTGAACGATTACCAACAAAATTCCGAATCTGTCACAAAATTAGAAGTGGAGGGCCGAAGCCCTCCACAACACATACGGCTTTGTTCAATTACCTGTTCAGCGCCAATTTAGCGATTATGCAAACCCGCACTCAGAAAAGCGAAGGGCAACGCGATCGCAATCGGCCTAGCTCAAATCCTTAGCAACCTGCTCAAAGCATTTCAGGTAGCCTAGCTCAGAGCCTCCCAGGTAATGAGGCCGCTCTTGATGTTCTGAATGCCCGCCGCAAAGGCCTTGGCATCCATAGATTTCTTGCCGTCGGGGCGAACCGCCAGCACTTCCACATAACCATCAGCGCAAGCAGCGAACAAGCGCTTGCGGAACAGCATGACCCGACCAGGATGCAGAAGATGCAGCTCGGCGATGAGCTCGGGGTCCTGCACCAACCTGGCATCAAGCACTGTCACGCTGCGAGAGGCAATGACGCACTTGGCAGGGTGAGCCGGCGTAGAGGCCTGCACATGAAGACGAACCGTCACCGCGCTCATCTCTGGGCCAATGAACAGCTCACCCTTCTCGATCTTAGGCGCGTACACAGCCTGGGAATCATCCTGAGATGTCCAGGTGAGCTGACCGGTGGGAAGCAGTGGAAGAGCATGCAGCAGGGCAGCGCCGCCTAAGTCAGCCAACTCGTCGGTAAGAGCAATGGCCGTCTTCTCCCCTATCTCGGTCTCGCGGCACACGCAGTAGTCGCCGGTATCAAGGGACTCTTCCATACGCATGATGCAGACGCCCGCATGCTGATCCTGAGCAAGAATGCCGCGCTGAACAGGCGCAGCGCCACGCCAGCGAGGAAGCAGGGAGGCATGCACGTTCAGGCACCCATAGGTGGGAAGGTCGAGAATGCGCTTGGGAAGGAGCTTGCTGTAGGCAGCCACCACGATGACCTCGGGCTTGTAGGAAGCCAGAAGCTCGTACACCTCATCGTCCTTCAGAGAGTGAGGGGTGTGTACGGGAATGTGGTGGGCGTCAGCGACCTGGCGCACTGGCGTAGGCACCGGCTTGCTGCCACGGCTGCTCACCTTGTCGGAGCGGGTGAACACCGCAGCGATCTCATGCTGGCCAACAAGGCTCTCTAGCACATGAGCAGCAAAGCGGGGCGAGCCCATGTACACGATGCGCATGACTACTCTTCCTCTCCCGTATCACCAGGGCGAGCACCAGCAGCCAAAGCGGCCTGATACTGACGAAGGACATCCATGCGGACCACAGGATCACAGCTCTCGATGAGAGTCTTGCCATCGAGGTGGTCGATCTCGTGCTGCAGGCAGCGACCCAGCAGGCCGTCGCCCTCGATGTAGCGCTCGCGGAAGTCGAGGTCGAGATACTTCACCTTTGCCCAGGTCTTGCGGGTGATGGGCACGGTGATGCCAGGCAGGGACAGGCAACCCTCACCGGAGGTCTCGTCCTCGCCGCGGAGCTCCACAATCTCGGGGTTAATGAGGGTGATGGGATCCTTGCGGGTGCTCTGGTCGCAATCGATGACAATGATGCGCTTCAGCACGCCTACCTGAGGGCCGGCGATGCCGCAGCCGTTGTACTTGTACATGAGGCGGGCCATCTGACGGGAGAGCTTCTTTAGGCTCTTATCGCCGAGCTCGCAGGGGTCGCACACCTGACGCAAAATAGGATCAGGAGACTGAACGATATTCATAGGTACCTCTATCTTCTTTCGAGGCGGATGCGCAAGCTCCGCCAAGGGAAATCCTTTGTTTACATCTCGCTTATTGTATGGGTTGAAACGCAGCTCTTCAACCGCAGAGGCACAGTTCCCCCGCCATCGGAGCACACTGCGCAACAAGGTATGGTGGAAGAAAACGACCCGCACTACACCATGCGGTGGGTGCTCTTAGCCTGCTCTACCGCCGCCTTCAGCTGCACGGCCATATGGTAGAGCTGGTCGTACTCCTCAGGGGATATCTGATCCTTCAAGGCCCTCATCTGAGCCTGCAGCTCTTCATAGGCCTGCTCCTGATCACCGATGCTCAGCTCCTCTACGATGAAACGGGCAGACTCGGCAGGCGTGCCGTTGAAGTTCTGAGAACCTCCGGTAAGCACCTGAGCTGCTGCAGGAACCTGCTGGGAAACCGTGCGAATCAGCGTGCCGGAATCTACCTGGGGGTTTGCCGCAAGCACATCGAGGAGCGCAGAGGATATGGCGGCGTGTAAATCTGAGCGCCAGGAAATCTGAGCCAGCCACTGGGCGTAGGCCAGAGCAAGGCCAGGATCCTTCGCCAAGAGGCTGAGAAGCTCCCGTTCGAGGGTGAGGCGATTGCGCTCGTCGGAAGGGAGCGCGGAAACCGCCTGAGTGGCAGCGCGGTCGGCCACAGGTGCGGCCTCGGCAAAGGTCTCAGGCGCAGGCTGGGAATCACTCTGGTTTGAGCGCCTAGGTACGGGAATGCTCTCGAGGCGACTGAGCACGTCATCCTCGCGCATGCGGCACAGGCTGGCAATCTGCACAGCGTAGTCCTTAGCCAGCAGAGAGTCCTTGATAGGCGCAAGGATAGAAAGAGCGTCGTTGGCAGCGGCAGCACGCTGTTCGGGGCGAGACAGGTCATAGCGGGCCAGATGACGATCGATGCCGAACTTGATGAGGGGCACCGCATTGGCCAGCTGGGCGGTCATGGCATCTGCGCCGTGAGCCGACACGAATTCCATAGGATCCTGATTGTCGGGCAAGGTCACCGCATACAGGTCTATGGGCTTGCGGCCCGACTCGGGAGTCATGGACATGTCGATGAACTGCAGAGCTCTGTCCGCTGCGCGCTGTCCGGCCTCGTCGCCATCGAAGAGGTACACGATGCGGTTCTTAGCGTATCGGGAGAGCTCGCGAATGTGCTGCACGGTCAGCGAGGTGCCCAAAGTAGCCACCGCATTCTGAATGCCCGCCTCGTGCAATGCGATAACGTCCGTGTAACCCTCTACCACCAGAGCTTCGCCGGAAGCGGTGATGGCGGCCTTTGCCTTGTCGAGGCCGAAGAGCACCCTGCTCTTATGGAAGAGGGGCGTCTCCTGACTGTTCAGATACTTAGGCTCCCCTGTGCCTATGACGCGCCCGCCGAAGGCGATGCAGTCACCCCGCACGTCGGCAATGGGGAACATGACACGATTGTAGAACCTATCGGCCACCTGGCCGTTGTTCCTGCGCAGAGCCACGTTGGCCTTGATCATTTCATCATCCTTGAAGCCCAGGGAGCGCAGGTGGTTCACCAAGGCGCCACGACCGGGAGCATAGCCCAGATTCCATGTCTTGGGAACCTTGCCGCCAAGGCCACGGCCAGCAAGATAGGAGCGAGCCTGCCCCGCCTCAGGAGAGGGGTTGCGCATGAGCTGGGTGTGATAGAACTCAGCGGTCTTAGCGCACACGTCCTTCAGACGTGCCTTCTCGCTCATAGAGGAACCGTTGGCGCCGCCTTCAGTCTCCTGAATGTCGATGCCTGCGCGACGAGCAAGGAAACGAACGGCATCTAGGAAGCCCACGTCATCGATCTTCATGATGAAGCTGAAGAGGTCGCCCCCCTCACCGCAGCCGAAGCAGTGCCACAGCTGGGTAGAGGGGTCGGCCTTGCAGGATGGGGTGCGCTCCTCATGGAAGGGGCAGCAGCACCAGAAGTCGTGTCCCCGCTGCTTCATGGGAACACGCTCAGCCATGACCTCTATCAGGTCATTGCCATCCCGAACTCGTTGAATGTCCTCGTCGCTTATAGCCATGCAGGCACGCTATTTGATGATCAGAACAGGCTTTGGACAACCGCGAAGAACGGCGTAGCTCACCGAACCCAGAGCACCGCGAATAGCGCCCAGGCCGCGAGAGCCCATGACTACCAGGTCGACATCGTTGTCTTCTACATAATCGAGAATGGTGTCAGCGATGGAAAGACCCTGAGGGACCGCCTTCACCTCGTACTTGCAAGGCATGCCCTGCAAGTGCTCCTTCAGGTCCTCGAGAGCCTCCTCCTGCTCACGCTGCAGCTGCTCGTCGCGAATCTTCACGATAGTCTGAGGATCGATGGCCTGAAAGTCAGTGCCGATGCCGTACCAACCAATGTTGGCGGGCATGTTGGGGATGGTGTACGTAGAAACTGCCACGATGTCGAGCTGCGTGTCGGAATGCACGGGGACGGTGGTGCGGATGTAGTCGAGCGCACGCTTAGATGCGTCGGACCCATCGAATGCAAGCATGATTTTTGTATACATACAACCTCCTTTTATCGGTTGTAACTATCATAGCATTGCAGGGGCATCTGTCCCATAATTGCCCACAGACCCCTGGTTGTTCAGGGGTTATGAAGCCCATTCGAAGGAGAGGATACGCCCATGAACAAAGGGGAAATCACCGGCAACACCATGGTAATGGGGCTCATAGGGTCCCCCGTGAACAAATCGAAGGCGCCCCTGGTAAACAACCTGTCCTTCGACCTGCTCGACCTCGATGCCAAGTACCTGGCTTTCGACGTCCCCTCCGAGAACCTGCAAGCAGCGGTGGAAGGCGCCAAGGCCCTCGGTTTCAAGGGATTCAACGTCACCGTCCCCCACAAGAACGCGGTGTTGCAGTACCTCGACGAGGTCTCCGAAGCTGCCCAGCTCATGAACTCGGTGAACACCGTTATCGTCACAGACGGCAAAACCCGCGGCGAGAACACCGACGCCAAGAGCTTCACCATCGCCTGCGCCACCTACGGGTTCCCAGTGAAGGGCAAGCGCATCACCATGGTAGACATCGCCGCCGAGGGACCCGCCTACGCTACCCAAAGCGCTTTGGAAGGCGCCTCTGAGATCGTCATCGTCACCAAAGACGATGACGTTCAGGAGAAGGAAGCCCTGTACGCCGCCGTGGCGCAGAAGACCAGCTGCATCTTCAGGGTTATTGGCCTGCAAGAGCTGGAAGACGACGCTGAGAACTTCAGCGGTATTGAAAGCGCAGAGGGCGGCGCTGACGGATCGTCGGAAGACATCGCGAAACCCCAGGGTGACGCAGCGCACCTCTCCCCTGCCCAACTGGTGGCTCAGAGCCAGATCATCTGCAACGCCTCTCGCATTGGCACCGGCGCAGACGAGGGCCTGAGCCCCATCCCCGCCAACCTCCTGAGCAAGGACATGCTGGTGCTCGACGCTATTTATGAGCCTTCCGTCACTGCCTTGCTGGCAAACGCCCATGTCGTGGGCGCACGCGTTGTCGGCGGCCTAGAACTCCTCTTAAACCAGGCGGCTCTGACTCAGAAGCTCTGGCTACAGGTAGACATGCCCGTTCTGGAAATCGCCAAGCGCATGACGTTCTAGCGACGAAGAGCCAGAAGGAGCGATTCGCCCCTTTCACCACATCCAAACAAAAAACCGCCCCGACAGTTGTCGGGGCGGTTTGCTTCCAACTCAGAAACGAGGGCTTACAGCATGCTCTGAATCATAACGAAGAGTGGGGAGAAGGTCAGAGACACGATGGTCATGAGGTTGATCAGGATGTTCATGGAAGGACCAGAGGTATCCTTGAAAGGATCACCTACGGTGTCGCCCACGACAGCAGCCTTGTGAGCCTCGGAACCCTTACCACCATGGTTGCCCTGCTCGATGTACTTCTTGGCGTTATCCCATGCGCCACCAGCGTTGGACATAAAGATTGCCATGAGCATACCGCAAGCAACAGCACCGGCCAGGAAGCCACCCAGCATTGCAGGGTTGAAGCAGCCGATGATGATAGGCACGACGATGGCGATAATGCCAGGGAGCATCATCTCATGAAGAGCAGAGGTGGTAGAGATTGCTACGCACTTGTCGTACTCAGGCTCAGCCTCGTACTCCATGATGCCCTTGATCTCGCGGAACTGACGACGAACCTCTTCAACCATGGCATGAGCTGCACGAGACACAGCGCCCATGGTGAGAGCGGCGAACATGAAGGGCATGCAGGCGCCCAGGAAGATGCCAGCAACGATCAGAGGATCAGTCAGCGTGAGGCTGAAGTTCTCGAGGGTGTGGCTCATGGTTGCCTGATAGGAAACGAACAGGGAGATTGCGGACAGGCCTGCGGAAGAAATTGCGAAGCCCTTGGCAATAGCAGCGGTGGTGTTACCCACAGCGTCCAGGGAGTCGGTGCGATCGCGGATCTCCTCAGGGAGGCCAGCCATCTCAGCGATGCCGCCAGCGTTATCGGCAACAGGGCCGTAAGCGTCAACGCCGATGGTGATAGCAGTGTTGGAAAGCATACCGGTTGCGGCAAGGCCAACGCCGAAGAGGCCTACAGCGATGCCCTCAGCAGCTGCAGCATTGGGGAATGCCATGTTGCCGAAGGTGTAAGCCAGGATGATTGCCAGAGCCACCAGGCAGATAGGAGCGATGGTGGACAGCATACCAGTGCCCAGGCCCTCGATCATAACGGTTGCAGCGCCAGTCTCAGCGGACTCAGCAATGTTGTGAACGGGCTTGTTCTGGTCAGAGGTGAAGTACTCGGTGATCTTACCGATGGCCAGGCCAGCCAGCAGACCAGAGAGAACGGAGCCGAAGAGCCACAGAGGCTGAGCCTCAGACGTGGTGGTAGACCAGATGTAGAACAGGCAGAAGATAACCAGGATCTCGATGCCAGCGGCCAGGTAGGTACCACGGTTCAGAGCCTTGTGCAGGTCTGCACCCTCCTTGGTACGAACAGCGAAGAGGCCGATGATGGAGGTGATGATACCGCATGCAGCGATGATCACAGGGGTGACGATGGCCCATACCAGATCGTTGGTGCAGAAGTAGCCGCCCAGAGCGCCGAAGGTGACAGCCAGAATGGTAGGTGCCAGGATAGCGCCAGTGTAGGACTCGAAGAGGTCGGCACCCATGCCGGCAACGTCGCCTACGTTGTCGCCTACGTTGTCAGCGATGGTAGCAGGGTTACGAGGGTCATCCTCGGGGATGCCAGCCTCGACCTTACCAACCAGGTCAGCGCCTACGTCAGCAGCCTTGGTGTAGATACCGCCGCCAACACGGGCAAACAGAGCAACAGCGGAAGCGCCGGTTGCGAAGCCCTCGACCATGCCGATGTGCTCGTGCATGAGAGCCATGTCTACCAGGTCGACGCCGAATACCAGGAAGATGAGCCAGAGGGACAGGCCCATCAGAGCAAAGGAGGCAACGCACAGACCCATGGTGAGGCCGGACTTGAAGCTGACGTTCAGAGCCTTGGCAACAGACTCCTCAGCTGCATGAGCGGTACGGGTGTTAGCGCGGGTTGCAACATGCATGCCCACATAGCCGGCAGCAGCGGAAAGGCAGCCACCAGTGATGAATGCAGCTGCAGTCCAGGGGGACAGGGCAACTGCCATGAGAATGGCCACAACGACCATGAAGATGATGAGCAGCTTGTACTCGCTCAGAAGGAATGCCTTGGCACCCTGCTGAATCTTAAGGGAGATGCTGTTCATCTTATCAGGACCTGGATCCTGCTTCAGGACCCAAGAACCAAGGTAAGCTGCGGCGATAATGCCGATGAGGGCACAAACCGGAGCCATGAGTGCTACTTGAGTAGTCACATTTCCTCCTTGATAAGAACTTACAAACGACTAAGGCGAAAAAACACCAGCCGCTATTATACGTGCTTCGAGGAATAATGCAGCCCATTTATCCGCGTATTGCGCAGTTTTTATGTAGAAAGGTCAAAATACAAAAAGCCCCTAGACATATGTCTAGGGGCTGCTTCGAATCGTAAACTGCGAAGATGCTACAGGTTATCGCGGCACCACTGAATGTTGCCCTTCACCGTAGCGATGAGCTCATCGACGCTTTCGAACTTAATCATGGGGCGCAGGAACTTCACGAATTCGACGGTGATCTCCTGGTTGTACAGATCGCCCTCGAAGTCGATGATGTGCACTTCGATGTTAGCGCTGCTGGTAGCTTCGAAGGTAGGGGAAACGCCTACGGATACCGCAGCCTTATAGCGCACGCCATCTACGATAGCATAGGCACCATACACAGCCTCACCCAAGGTGCGATCGAAATGGTTCACCTGCAGATTGGCAGTGCGGAAGCCCATGTCATGGCCCTCTCCCCTACCAGGCTGCACCGTCTCCTTCAGATAATAGTTACGGGTCAGAAGCCTGTTGGCCTCTTCGATCTTGCAATCCTGCAGAAGGAGCCTGATGCGGGTTGCCGTCACCGGCGCACCCTCGAAGCTAACCAGCTTATGAGCGTGAATCTCGCAGCCCTTGATATCGCCCCACTGGCGCAGCTCGGTCACGGTGCCAGCCGCCTTACAGCCGAAGCGGAAGTCCTCACCCACATGCAGGTGAGCAGGAGCGTACACGCCGAAGCAGGACCTGAGGAAGTTCTCCGGAGAGTTAGCGGCGAACTCACGGGTGAAGGGGATGACCACCACCGCATCGACACCGGAGTCTGCCAGCATGGCAATGCGGTCCTCGTTGCGCATGAGCTTCTTCAAGCGCTCGCTATGAAACATCTCATCGGGATCGCTGTCGAAGGTCAGAGCGATGCTCTTACCGCCAGGAAGCGTGTTGGTATCCTGGGCGCACTTCAGCAGGTAGCGATGGCCAACATGAACGCCGTCAAAGACGCCGAAGGTCACGGAGCTACCAGCAAAGAAACTGTGATCGAAGGATTCATCCATCCTATATATTGGTGCCACGTTGAACTCCTATCGAAAAACCGCAGCGTGACTGCAGTCGCTTTGTACGAGAATCGAATGCATACAGTACCGCAAGTCGGTTATCAACTAAAGCAGCTACCATCTCGCCGTCCGACAATGGCGCATGGGATTCCTGAATGGTAGAGCTGCAAGGGAAGATGTAGGGATGCAGGTTATCCTGACGATGCATCTCGAAGAGGGAGACCTCGCCCTCTCGCAGCGCAGCGCCGTTCTGCACCTTCTTCACCTGTTCGGGCGAAGCGAAGAAGAAGCGGCAGCCCAGCAGCTGCAGGGGGTCTATGACCTCGCAGCCAAGACCCTGCTCTTCCAGCTTGTCGAGGGTGAGGCAGGAATCTACCTGCAGGCATCCGCAGCTGGTACGACGCAAGCCTCCCAAATAGGAGGGAACGCCGCAGGCAACGCCGATGTCCCGAGCAAGGCTCCTGATGTAGGTTCCCTTCGATACGTGGAATTCCACATCCCAATAGGGGCGAACCACCTCGTCAGCGTAACCGCCGGCAGACAGAGGGTCGCCATCGGAAGCGCCTTCCGCTGTAGAGCCGATGCCCAGAAGCTTCGCCTCGTATACGCAGATATCGCGAGGCTGCAGCTGAATGACCGTGCCCTTGCGAGCCGCCTCGTAGGCCTTGGTACCCGCCACCTTGATAGCGGAATAGGCAGGGGGAAGCTGCTTTTGCTCGCCCACGAAGGATGCAAGGACCTCTCGTGCGTAGGCAGGGGTGAGAATGCGCTCGTCGGGCGTGCCGGTACGGGTGATCTGCCCCTCCGCATCGTCAGTCTCGGTAGACGCACCGAAGACGATGCGGGCCACATAGCGCTTGTCATCGAGAGTCAGATGGGCATCGAGCCTGGTGGAAGGCCCTACGCACACCACCATGACGCCACTCGCCAAAGGGTCGAGGGTACCGGTGTGCCCCACGCGACGCTCACCGAAGATGCGTCGGCACCTGTTCACCACGTCGTGGCTGGACATGCCCACCGGCTTATCGACACCCACCACAAAGCACAGGCCCGAAGCTCCGCGTTTGCTGGCCATCTAGTTCGCACCCTCCCCTTCTGCGGAAAGAGAAGCGGCAATCTCGCCGGAGACCATGGCAACAGCCTCTTCCAAGGGCATATGCAGGGTGAAGCCAGCAGCAGCCTTATGGCCACCACCGCCCCACAGCTCAGCGAAGCGGGACACGTCGGTGTCATCCTTAGCGCGAAGGCTGCCGCGAACGCAGGTGGCCTGCTCCTTCAGGATGCAGGCGACGCGCACACCGGACAGGGAGCGCAGCACATCGATGGCGGTCTCGGCATCGGCCTTCACCGCACCAGCCTCCTCGAAATCCTGCAGGCTGAGGTAGGAGAAAGCGAGCTGACCGTCACAGGCAAGCGTCAGATGGTCGAGCAAGCTGCGCTCGAGAAGATAGGAGGGCAGCGATCTGTTCTGGAAGAACTGGGTGGAAGCCAAAGCGGGATCTGCGCCAGCATCTACCATATCTGCAGCCATGCGGAAGGCGGCAGCATCGACGTTCTGGAACTGGAAGCGGCCGGTATCGGTCATGAGGCCCATGTACAGGCACTGAGCCATACGAGCGTCGGGGGTGATTCCCATGTGACCGAGGAGCTCCCAGATACCCATGCAAAGTGCTGCGTAGCCAGAATTGGCGTACAGGTAATCGAAGATGCGCTCCTTGGGCCTGTGATGATCGATGCACATGCTCACGCCGCAGCGATCCTTCACCGCCAGGGCATCTCCCAGGCGCTTGCCATCAGAGATGTCTACTGCCACGAAGCAGTCAGGAGACTTGTCGTAGGCGGCAGCGGGAATCATGTCCTCGATGCCGGGCAACTGGCGAAGGCCCTGCTCGAGCGGGGCATCTTCCACCAGAATCACGTCGACGGTCTTACCCAGGGAACGAAGGGCCCAGGCAAGGCCCAACTGAGAGCCCAGGCAATCGCCATCGGGGTTCTGATGACCAGAGATTACAAATGAGTCGAAACATAAAAGCTTCTCCCCCATCTCTGGGAGAGAAGCGTTGTTGAATGGGGATGTCATGCTACTTATTCCTGTCGGCATCTCGCTTCAGGGCGCTTTCGATGCGCTCGGCATTGTCAACGCTCTCGTCGAGGAGGAAGCGCAGCTCTGGGGCAACACGCCAGGAGAGCTGCTTGCTCATGAGGGAGCGAATACGACCCTTAGCCTTATCGAAGGCCACCGAGACCTCCTCGTAGCGAGAAGGCTCAGTGGTGTAGAAGACGTTGCAGAAGCTGCGATCGAAGGAGACCTCGCAGTCGGTGATGGTGACGTTGGCCAGACGAGGGTCGGAGACCTCGAACAGCAAGATGCTGGCGATGACCTCGCGAGCCTGCTGGTTAACGCGACGAGAGGAGGAATTCTGCTTCATGGCTACTCAGTTCTCTCGTGCTCGACGTTGCGATAGCCCTCGATGTGGTCACCGATCTTGATGTCCTGGTAACCCTCGATGCCGATACCGCACTCGTAGCCCTGCTTGACGGTCTTAACGTCGTCCTTGAAGCGACGCAGGGAGCCGATCTTGCCCTCGTAGATAACGGTACCGTCACGAACGATGCGAACGCGATCCTCGCGGCTGATCTCGCCTTCCATGACATAGCCGCCGGCGATGGTGCCAACCTTAGGCACATTGAAGGTCTCGCGAACCTCGACCACACCGGTGTCCTCTTCCACAATCTCGGGGGACAGCAAACCAACGCGTGCGGCGTTGATGTCCTCGAGGGCCTGGTAGATAACACGGTACAGACGAATGTCGACCTTCTCCTGCTCTGCCATGGCGCGAGACTTGCCCATAGGACGAACATTGAAGCCGATGATGATGGCGTCGGAAGCGGCAGCCAGGGTGACGTCGGTCTCGGTAATGCCGCCAACAGCAGCGTGAACCACGTTGATGCGAACCTCGGTCTGATCCATCTTCGAGAAGGAATCCTTCAGAGCCTCGATAGAGCCCTGAACGTCGGCCTTCACGATGAGGTTCAGGTCGGTCTGCTTGCCTTCCTCGATGCGAGCGAAGAGGTCGTCGAGGCTCATGTGAGAGCGCTCGTCCTGCTGAGCGAGGCGGGCACGGAGCTGACGGTCCTTAGCGAGGTTGCGGGCATCGCGCTCGTCCTCGAAGACGCGGAACTCGTCACCGGCAACGGGGACGGAATCGAGACCCAGGATCTCGACAGGATCAGCAGGGCCGGCAGCCTTCACGCGGCGACCCTTAGGATCGATAAGGGCACGAACGCGACCATAGGCGGTGCCAGCAACGATGACGTCACCAGGATGCAGGGTACCGCGGTTCACCAGAACGGTGGCAACAGGGCCACGACCCTTGTCGAGGTTGGCCTCGATAACGAAGCCGGATGCCTCAGCATCAGGGTTAGCCTTCAGCTCGAGGACGTCAGCCTGCAGCAGGATGGTCTCGAGCAGGTCGTCGATGTTCAGCTTCTTCTTAGCGGAAACCTCGACGAACATGTTCTCGCCGCCCCACTCCTCGGGGATGATGCCGTACTCGGTGAGCTCCTGACGAACCTTGTCTGGGTTGGCGCCGGGCTTGTCGATCTTGTTCACGGCCACGACAACGGGAACGCCTGCTGCCTTAGCGTGATTGATAGACTCAACGGTCTGGGGCATGACGCCGTCATCTGCGGCAACCACCAGAACGGCGATGTCGGTAATCTGAGCACCGCGGGCACGCATGGCGGTAAATGCCTCGTGACCAGGGGTATCGATGAAGGTGATCTGACGGTCGTTGATATGAACAACCGATGCACCAATGTGCTGGGTGATGCCGCCAGCCTCCTTGGCTGCAACGCCGGTCTCGCGGATGGCGTCGAGCAGAGAGGTCTTGCCGTGGTCGACGTGACCCATGACGGTGACCACAGGAGGACGAGGCTTCAGGTCCTCCTCGGAGTCGTTGTAGACAACCATGTACTCCTCTTCAGGAGACTTCACACGGACCTTGCGGCCCAGATCATCGGCAACAAGCTCGATGAGCTCATCGCTCATAGACTGGGTAAGGGTCATAGGAGTGCCCAGCATGAACAGGCGCTTGATGATCTCGTTAGGGGCAACGCTCAGAGCCTCAGCCACCTCAGCGACGGTAGCACCCTGAGAGATCTCGATAACGTTCTCATCGAGGAGCAGATCGGCGTCGATGCCCAGCTCCTGAGCCTGCTGCTCTACGCGCTCACGCTCCATAGCGGCGCGCTTCTCCTTGCGCTTCTTGCGGCGGCCCTCACCCTCATGGGTGGTAGCAGCGGCAACAGCGGCGCGAGCCTCAGCGAGAACCTTGTCGCGCTGCAGCTTCTCAGCCTGAACGGCCATCTTGGAATAGCGATCTTCCTCGGTGGAAGCACTGTTCTCGAGCTCGGGAACAACGGGCTCGAAGTTGTGAACGCGGTTTCCGCCCTTCTTCTTGGTCTGCTTCTTAGGAGCAGCGGCGGCACGGGCCTTATCCTGCTCGAGGCGCTTCTTCTCCTGCTCGATCTGAGCAAGCAGGCCTCCGAAGTTGGAAGAGGAAGGTGCGGCCTTAGCGGGAGCAGCCTTGCGAGGAGCCTGAGGGGCGGGCTTAGCGGTCTTCTTGCCACCGCGAGCAGCAGCCAGGCGCTCTTCGACGGCGCGCTTCTTGGCGACCTCCTTTGCCTGGGCCTCGGCACGGGCCTTCAGCTTAGCCTCGGCAGCTTCGCGGGCTACGCGCTGCCTTTCCTGCTCGATCTGGCTTTCGAGTCCTGCAAAGCGAGAGGAGTGGCCCTTCGCAGGAGCGGAAGCAGCTTCGGACTGGTTTGCTGCACCATCGTTGGCACCGGAACGGGCAGACTGGGCCTTCTGACGGCTGGCACGCTCGGCCTCACGCTGAGCGCGTTCCTTCTCTACTGCAGCGCGACGAGCAGCCTGCTCGGCTGCGCGCTTCTTATCTGCGGCGTTTGGCTTGGGACGAGACTGCTTGGCCTTCTCGTCGGACTCTGCGGAAGCAGAGCTATCAGCGCCGAGCTCCTTGCGGATCCTGTCAACGTAGGCGTCGTTCAGAACGCTGGCATGGCTCTTGGCGGGAATCTTCATTGCGGCAAGCTTGTCAAGCAGCTCCTTACTGGAGATGTTGAACTCCTTTGCCAGCTCATGTACACGCATACTTGGCATTAATTCTCCTCTTCTTCACTGGCTAGCGCCTGATTAAGCCCGTTGGCGATAGCCTCATAGTCCTCTTTGCTCACCGTCGTCTTCAAAGCAGCGTTCAGACGGTGGGATTTCATAACCTTGGCGAAGCACTCCTGCGAACACACATAAGCACCCCGTCCTGGGGCATTGCCCGCAGGATCGAAGCGCACATGACCTTCGGAATCCCGCACGATACGGTGCAGTTTCACCTTGTCATCTTGCATTCTACATGCAATGCAGCTTCTCTGTCGCTTCACCTTTGGCATAAGTGCTCGTATTCGCCCTTATTCGCAATCGGCGTGGATACCGCAATAAGCGCTACCGGGACGTGCATGGTTGCGGCAGCGAACGCCCTCGGGGCTCACATAGGTGCAGTAACCATCGGTCTCTTCCTCTGGCTCATCGATGAGCAGATCGTCTTCCTCTACCAGGTTGCTGGCGAAGGAAGCGGACTTGATGTCGATGTGCCAGCCGGTGAGGCGAGCAGCCAGGCGAGCGTTCTGGCCCTCCTTGCCGATAGCCAGGGAGAGCTGATCGTCAGGCACGTGAACGCGAGCGTAGTGATTTGCCTCATCGATGTCGACGCTGGTGACGCGTGCAGGGGAAAGAGCGTTGGCAACGTATACTGCAGGGTTCTCATCCCACTGGATAACATCGACGCGCTCGTTGCGGAGCTCTTCGACCACCATGCGGACGCGGGAGCCCTTAGGGCCAACGCAAGCGCCTACAGGATCGAGATGTGGCTCGCGAGAAGCGACGGCCACCTTGCTGCGAACGCCTGGCTCACGAGCGATGCTCTTGATCTCGACCATGCCGTCATAGACCTCGGGAACCTCGATCTCGAAGAGACGACGGATCAGGTCAGGGTGGGTACGGGATACGATGATGGCGGGACGAGCCTGCTCACCGCGGGCACGAGGAAGGTCGGCGCTTGGGTTGCGCACGTCGATGATGAGGGTCTTGATGCGCTGGTTGTGACGATAGCGCTCGTTGGCAGGACGCTCATTGCGCTCGCCCTCGTTGCGAGAGAGGTCGTAATGAGGAAGCTCGGCCTCGACGCCTTCGCGAATCTTGATGATGGTGAAATCAGGGGTGCCCTGCAGAACGGTACCGGTTACCAGATCGCCTACGCGCTCGGAGAACTCCTCGTAGATGCTCTGCTGATGAGCCTCGCGCACGATAGAGGAAATGACGCTCTTGGCGTTCTGAGCAGCGATGCGGGACACGTCGTCAGGGGTGACGTCGCGCTCTTCGAACTCGGCGTACTCGCCGGTCTCCTCATCGGGCTCGCCTACGGGCACCATCTCATACACATAGATGTGACCGGTCTCACGGTCGATGATTACGCGAGCATCCCACTCCAGGTTCAGGATGTGCTGATAGCTCTTTGCCAGGGAAGCCTCGAGACGCTCGATGAGATAGAACTCGTCGACCTTGCGCTCGTGGGCCAAAGCCTGCAATGCATCAATCAGTTCAGAAGCCATAGCCTACTCTCTCCTATCTATAGCCAACGACTACGCGTTGAAATCGATGACGCCCTTAACATTGGCGCGCTTAATGTCACTAAGGGGAATCTCATGGCAGATTCCGTCTACCTCAAGCAGGACGTTGCCGTCCTCGTAGCCCTTCAGAAGGCCCGTCCATTTGTTGCGTCCCTCATAGGGGCCGGCCAAACGAAGGACCACCGTCTCCCCTGCAAAGGCCGCGAAGTGCTCGGGGGTGCGCAGGGGACGGTCGATACCCGGAGAGGAAACTTCCAGGGTATAGGCACCGGGGAAGGGATCGAGCTCATCCATGATGTCGTTGATCCAGGACTGAGCGCTGGCCAGCTCTTCGAAGCTGACACCCTCAGGTGTATCGATGTAGACACGAATGGTCGGGGCCTTCTTGGCTCCCACCAGCTCTACCGTGACGATCTCGACGCCTTCGGCCTCTCCGCGAGGAGCCAGGGCGTCTAAGAGCTCTTGTTCTTTTCTGCTCAGCAAAGGACCTTCCATTCCCCTTTAGAAACGAAGGAAGCGGGTAAACCCGCTTCCTTCGAAACAACAACATATATTTCGCCTGAAGACAATATAAGTACTTATAGCACACTTCAGCCCATCAGAACAGAGCATATGGGCAAATTGCTACCAAGCTTACCAGCTACGCCCCGCAAACCTTCGAAAAGCTTAATGAACCGAGCAGGAGAAGCAGGGGTCGTAGGCACGAACCAGCTTCTCTACCTGCAGACGAATGACGTCCTCGGGAGTACCCTTTTCCAGCAGATAGTCGACGGTGGTACGGGCATCTACTTCTAGGTTAGCCATGTTCTGGCAGGTAGGCGTCATGATGTTTGCATTGACCACCTTGCCGTCGTCGTCGAGGGTCACCTCATGGAAGACGATGCCGCGAGGAGCCTCCGTCACGCCGATGCCATGACCAGCGCACACCTTGAAGGGCTCGGGGACGCTGGTCCCCTCCCCCTCTGCCAGCTCGCAGCAGATCTCGGAGCAGCGCACCAAGGCATCTACCAGCTCGACGGCCTGAGCCACGTTGTTCTTGAAGGGGTTCAGCACCGGAGGACGCAGACCCACCTTGGCAGCGGCCAGCTTGGCATCGGAGGTGAGGTTGTCCCATGAGGCGTTGATGCGAGCCAGGGCGCCGGTGAAGTAGGGCTTGTCCCCCTTCACGGTACGGGAGCAGAAGGCTGCGGAATGGTCCACCGCGTACTCGCGGATGAAATCGTCACGCTGCAGTGCAGTGAAGGTGTCGCCGGAGCCCAGGAACTTCAGGATGTCAGAGCTCTGAATGGGGTACTCCCCTTCTTCCACCATAGCGAGCATCTCGCCCTTAACGGCGATGTCGGGCACAGAGAAGCTGTTGAAGAGATCGACGACCTCCTTGGCGAAAGGCAGAATCTCGTCCATCATGTCGGCCATCTCGAGGTACTCGGCAGAGCTCATCTCGTGGGTGAAGCCGCCAACCACCGCGGTGATGGGGTGAATAGAACGACCCGCCACGCGGTTGCACAGCTCGTTGCCCAGCCATTTCACCCGCAGGGCCTTGTCCAACAGCTCAGGGTTGGTGTCGGCCAGAGGGAACATAGAGCGATGGCCCAGGTAGTCGGGAACCGCAAAAACGAACAGATGAGAGGCGTGGTTCTGCAAGTAGGAGCCGTACACCATGAGCTGGCGGAGCAGCTGGGTGCGACGGGACACTTGAATGCCGAAGATCTGTTCGATGGCCTTCAGGTCGGTGATGACGTGGTTCTCGGAGCAGATGCCGCAGATACGGGAGCAGATGTAGGTGGAATCGAGATAGCTCCTGCCCTTCACCATAGCCTCGAACATGCGAGCGGGCTCGATGACGGACATCCGCACATCTTGTACCTGGCCGTCCTCAATGACCACGTGAATGCTTCCGTGGCCCTCCACGCGGGCCATGTGGTCACAGCTGATCTTGGTAGCAGTCATCTACTTCACCTCCTGATTGCGAGATTCCATGAACTCCTGGTACTGGGGGTTGGTCTGGTTGAACATCTCGAGCTTCTGGCAGAACAGATCGACATCGAGACCGTAGCCTTCCACGATGTCGCAGGCAGAAGACAGGTTGGCCGAAGGGGACAGACCGCGGCAGCCGCTGCAGGGACGACCCAGGTTCACGCAGCGCGCATGGCAGCCAGCCATGGTGACCATGCCCATGCAAACCTGGCCCCGCTCATAGAAGCACTGGGTCTCGTTGGCCTTGCACTCACCGCACATGCTGCGGGAGGGCGTGCGCTTGTTAGAGCCCATAAGTGCCTGCTGCAGCACATCGACGAACTCGTAGAAGTCGATGGGACAGCAAGGGACGATGAAGTCGGCATCTACCACCGAGCGCACGGAGCGAGGCTGCACCAGCTTGCCGGCAGCAGAGGGCACCGACTCGCCGTAGACCTCTTGGGTGTGAAAGGACAGGTCGCGGGCGGCCATACCGGGAATGCCGGCACCGTTGGCGCATGCGCCGATGGTGATGAGGGTGTCGGCAACCTCGCGAATATGGCGCACCGTCTCGACGTCAGCCTCAGTGGTGAGGGCGCCTTCGATGATGGCCACATCGTAGTCCTCGGGAAGCTTGGCCGAAGAGGTCATGCTCCAGAAGACCAGCTCGATCTGGCCCACCACGTCGAGCAGGTACTGCTCCTTGTTGGTTATCTGCAACTGGCAGCCAAAGCAGCTGGCGAAGCTGAACACGGCCACCCTGGGAATCTGGCGGGTTGCCAGGGTACTGGTTGGTGAAAACGTCGTCATGCTACATCGACCCCTGAATATTCATGGCTTCCCAATAGTTGAACACCGGTCCGTCGATGCAAGCGTACTGATGGCCGATCTGGCAGTGGCCGCACTTGCCCATGCCACACTTCATGTGGCGCTCGAAGGACATGTAGATGTTGTCGTAGCTGATGCCCTTCTCGCGCATGGCATCTACCACGAAGCGATACATGACAGGGGGACCGCAGATGGCGCCGAAGGTCTCGGCAGGGTCAATTTCCAGCTCGGGGAAGCACTTGGTGACCACGCCCACTTCGCCATCCCAGTCATCGGTGGGGTTGTCTACCGTTACATGCAGGTCGAAGTCCTGGCGGGCCTTCCACATCTCAAGCTGCTCGCGGAACATGACGTCGGCGGGGCTCTTAGAGCCGTACACGATGGTGACCTTGCCGAAGTCGCTGCGCTCGTCGTGGATGTTGTTGATCAGGGAGCGCAGGGGCGCAATGCCCAGACCGCCGGCAACGCAGAGCACGTCGTGGCCGCGCATGTCGTCGATGGGGAAACCGCGACCGAAGGGTCCGCGAATGCCCACGATGTCGCCGCACTTCATGCTATGCAGCTTAGTGGTGAACTTACCGGCACGACGGACGCAGATCTCTATGAAGCCTTGCTTGGTTGGAGAGCCCGTGATAGAGATGGGCACCTCGCCAACACCGAAGATGGACACCTCGACGAACTGGCCGGGGCGCTGGTGAAAGGCCTCACGGATACGCTCGTCGATGAGGCGAATCTCGAAGAGCTTCTCGTACTCGGTGAGGGTCTGAATAGAGGTGATGCGAGCGGGCCAAGGCCTGTAGGGGTTAGCCGCGATCATCTCCGCGCCGGTCAGGGGGCGCTTGTAGCGTCCCAGCGGGTGGGACTCGATGGTAGAGAGCAGCTCGCGCTCGCGAGCGGAAAGTCGGGTACCTGGCACTACTGCACCTCCTTTTCCTCGAAGAACTTCAGAACCTCAACGGGATTGATGTTGGCCTTGCAGGCCTTAATGCAGCGTCCGCAGCCTACGCAGAGCATACGGTCGTAGTTAGATTGGAAGCCGTTGAGCTTGTGGTACATGCGATGACGCACGCGATGCATGGCGCGGGGACGGAAGTTGTGGCCGCCGGCAACCCGCGCGAAGCTTGGCGAGGTGCAGGAGTCCCACAGGCGCTTCCTGGTTCCCTTGGTGCCATCAGGCGCCACGAAGTCCGCGATGTCGAAGCAGAAGCAGCTCGGGCACACCGCAGCGCAAGCGGTGCAGGACAGGCAGCGATCGCCCAGCTCCTCCCAATAGGGATCGGAGTGGAAGGTGTCCATGAGCATGGCCACTTCCTTGATGTCGGGCATATCAGGGTTGAAGGCTTTGGCACGACGAGCGGTGTACTCCCTGAAGGCGATACGGTCCTCGTCGGTGGCGTACTTCAGGTCGCAGAGGCTCTCGAGGAGCGTACCGGCTTCCACGCTGACAATGGAGACGATGTACTTGCTGCCGTCACCAATCTTGGTGAAGAACAGGTCGTAGCCGAAGCGGGCCTCGTCGCTATTCCACAGATTGCAGAAGCAGGTGTCGGTGGGCATGCAGCTCACACCGACGATGATGGTCTTCTCCCGCCGCGCAACGTAATAGGGGTCGGGGTATTTGCCGGACCTGTACACGAGGTCCATGCGATTGAACGCATTGATGTCACAGGCATGAACGCCGAAAATGACGCGAGGCTTGATCTCGATGACCGATTCCTCAACATCATTGCCTTCCACATCGAAATTGAAGAGCACCTCTTCCGGTGGAAGAAGGTACTTCTTCGGGCTCGACACGGTAGTCGTATAGTCCAATTCCACCTCATCCGCCGAAGAGACAGAATCGAAAACAAAACGGTCGCCGCGCTTAACAGGCGCGACGACCTCATACGATTCCATGAAGCCCTCGATGATGGAAGGAAGTTCAGATGCCTCGATGACGCGATAGAGCATTATCTCTCCCTCCATTGGGCCGCACGTAGCTTACCCCCAATAAAGCAAGCGACCAGATTAAACCAGGCTATCTTAGAAGAAGATAGCAATCTCACGCTCTGCAGACTCAACGGAGTCAGAGCCGTGGATTACATTCTCATCCATAATCAGGCCGAAGTCACCGCGGATAGTGCCAGGTGCAGCCTCAGCAGGGTTAGTGGCACCCATGAGAGTGCGGACCTTCTTCACAGCGCCCTCGCCGGAGATGACCATCTTCACAACAGGGCCGGAGGTGATGTAGGAGATCAGGCCATCGTAGAATGGCTTGCCCTCGTGCTCAGCGTAGTTAGCAGCAGCCTGCTCGTCGGTAACCATGCCCATCTCGAGGCGCTCGATAACCAGACCGGCGTTCTCGAAGCGAGCGATGATGTCGCCGATGTGACCGTTGCGCACACCATCAGGCTTAATCATGGAATAAGTCTTTTCAATTGCCATGGTAGTTGTGTCCTTTCTCTCCTACTACCCTTACGTAACGTCGCAAGCCAGCTTAGTTCTCGCTGGCGAAGTACAACTCGATGTCAGAGACCTTCCACCCAAGGCCATCGCGAACCATGGACACCTTGTAGCTGATGTCTCCGCCCTGATCGGTCTGGGTGGTGACATACACGGAGGAGGAGGTCATGTCTCGCTCGACCCCATCGATGGTGGGGCTATCGGAGGATACCACAAACTTAGAGAAGTTCGTGATGTCCTCGTCAGACACGGTGGAAGCATAGTTATCAGCAGACTGAGGGGATGCGAACAGAGCCTGAGCCGTAGCCTCCTGGGTAGGATAGCCATAGCCGGAGGCATAAGCGAAGATGCCGGCACCAGCCGCCAAGATAGCGACGATGACCACCACGATGAAGAACTTCAGGCAACCGGAACCGCGCTTCTTGGCCTTGCCCACGCTCTTAGACCACTCTTCGAGCTCTTGGTCGGAGGCGTTGAAGAACTTGTCCTCGGCCTCCTGAGCCATGGCGTAGTCCTGATCGTTGTCAGGGATGGGCTCCTGAATGGCCGTGGCGCCCTCAGCGAAGGAGTTATAGGAATCTTCGGGATACAGGTCCTCGAAACCGGACTCGGAGGCAGGCACATCGATGCCGGAAATGTCAGAGGTGGGCTCTACCTTCAGATCGCGAATGATGGCGGTGCCGGTGGAAACCATGGCGATGGCCTGCTGATAGTCGACGCTGGCAGCGTCGTTCAGGAAGTAGGTCTTGTCAGCCAGAGCGGTCTCGAAGGCGTTCACTGCCTGCTGGAACTGGTTGTTGGCAACGTAGGCCTGGCCGATATTGGCGTAGAGCTTGTTGCGGGTGGCAGGCGACATGTCGAACTGCAGGGCGCTCTCATAGGAGGTCACCGCATCGGCGGGACGGTTCAGCGCCATGAAGCAGACGCCCAGATTCAGCAGGGCGTTCACGGGGCTGGGGTTGTTGTTGTCGAGGGCGGCGGAGCGGAATGCGGCACCGGCCTCGGCGGACTTGCCCAGACGCAGCAGGGCATTGCCCATGCCCATGTAGGCCTTGTAGGGCGTTGCATAGCGAGAGTCGGAGACGGCGATCTCGAAGTACTTCACCGCGTTCTCGTAGTCCTGCAGCACGGCGTAGGCGGTGCCCATGTTGCAATTCACCGCGCCGACCTCGGAGTACTCGGAATCTGCAGAAGCCTGGGCGAAGGCACGGATAGCCTCGTTATAGTCTCCCAGCTTCACCAGGCAGTTGCCGATGCGATGGTACAGAAGGCCGATCTCGCCGGGAGCACAGGGCTGCTCGGTATCCTGCAGGCACTGGGTGAAGGTCTGCAGCGCGCGGGGGAAGTCACCCTCCTTGTAGGCCTCTTGAGCGGCCTTAAAAGTGTCGTTGTTCATATGGTCCTTTCGGTCCGATGTCGCAGAGAGCGGCTTCACGACGTTTTCCTCGCAAACGCCAGGGCAATTCCACAGGGAATAAGTGCCCATATCTGCGCATACATTATGGGATTATAGAGCAAGGTCGCCCCTTATGGCGAATCTTGTGCGAAGAGCACATATCCGCCGCCCTTTTCCTGCCGCCAGGAGGGTATACTTCTAGGTCACGCAAAACCCGACGCAGTACGTGCGTCCGCGCGATCTGAAGGAGAGCAACGATATGGAAGAACAGGTTTCGATCACGGCCATGACCTACGGGTCTGCCGCAATCGGTCGCCTGGAAAACGGCAAGGCCGTCTTCGTGGAAGGCGCCATGCCCGGAGATACGGTGATGGCGAACATTCAGGAGGAGAAGGCCTCCTTCTGCCGCGGCACCGTGTCCCAGATTCTGGAAGCCTCCCCTTCCCGCATTCAGTCCCCCTGCCCCTATGCCGACCTGTGCGGTGGCTGCCCCTGGTCCCACATGTCCTACGAGGCACAGCTGGCCGCTAAGCGGGAGAACCTCATGGGCAATCTGACCCGTATCGGCAAGATGGAAGCGGAGACGGTGTCCCAGCTGGTGGCCGACGTGGTCCCCAGCAAGCATCAGTGGCACTACCGCAACAAGATCGAGCTGGCGGCCGGCACCGATGAGCGAGGACAGCTGCAGGTGGGCATGCACCGCAGGGACGGTCAGGGCATCCTGCCTGTCGACACCTGCCTACTGGCCCACAAGAAGGTGCATAAGGCACCCAAGGCCCTGAAGGGCTCCCTGCGCTTCATCGCAGGACAGGGTCAGGACCTGAACATCTTCCGCGTCGGCCTGCGCCATTCCAACAACACCGGCGACACCGAGGTCGCTCTCTGGACGCCCACCGGCCCCTTCCCCCGCTCCCTGGCCTCCCGCGTGCTGCAAGACGCCCTGAAGACCACCAGTCTCACCCGCGTCATGGCCGCCGAGGGCAAGGTTCGCAAGGTGAAAAAGGTCGAGGTCCTCTCCGGCAAGGGCTTCTGGCGCGAGGACATGGGCGAAGCCCGCTTCATGGTGTCCTCCCCCAGCTTCTTCCAGGTAAACACCAGGCAAGCCGAGACCCTGGTAGACACCGTGCTGTCGGAGCTGCAGATAGACGAGGACTCCCGTGTAGCCGATCTGTACGCAGGCGGCGGCACCTTCAGCATCCCCCTGGCTATGGAAGCTGACATGGTCTACGCGGTGGAAAGCGCCGCTTCGAGCGTTCGGGACCTGAAGCGCAACGCCGAGCACAACCAAGTATGGGTAGATGTCATCGGCGGCGACTCCGCTCGTGAGCTGCCCAAGCTGGGAAACCTCGATGCCCTGGTAGTAGACCCTCCCGCTGCCGGCCTCGACAAGAGCGTGCCCGCATCTATCGCCGCAGCTGGCCCCACTCAGGTAGCCTACGTCAGCTGCGACCCCGCCACCCTGGCGCGGGATCTGCTGCGCTTCAAGGAACAGGGCTATGAACCGGAGAAAATCGTCCCGGTAGACATGTTCCCCCAGACCTATCATCTAGAAACAATTGCTATCCTAAGGAAGAGCAAGTAAGAGAAGGAGAACCAATCCTTATGGCAAACAAGATTCTGCCCCCTATCGATTCCCGCGCCGCCGCCCTTCTGGCTGCCAAGGTAGCCGATGAGGAGAAGGCCACCGACATCATGATCCAGGAAGTTCGCGAGCTCATGAGCGCCACGGACTACTTCGTCATCGTCACCGCCGCGAACTATCGCCAGGTAGACGCCATCATCGACAAGATCGAGGAAGAGCTGAAGAAGCAGATGGACATCAAGCCCAACCACAGTGAGGGCATCGATGCCGGCACTTGGGCTCTGCTCGACTACGGCTCCTTCGTGGTGCATGTGTTCCAGCCTGAGGCTCGCGACTACTATCGCCTGGAGAGCCTCTGGAACGACGCTCCCGTCATCGACCTGAAGGAAGCCGGCATCACCGACGCTGAGTACTCCGATCGCATCGCCAAGATGCTGGGTGTCGAGCCCACCATCCACACCCGTTAAGAGCAAGCACAAGAGGCGCAGCCGTCCCCGAGCGCTACCCCTTTTGAACATCGCTAGGTGCGCCGTCTGTTCAAACGAACTGCGTACCTCAAATACAAATAAACGCGACCAGCCATTCGGTTGGTCGCGTTTTTGGGTTAGCGGACAAAATGTGTGTCCGATTTCAGGCGTTGACCCAGGTCAACGCCTGTTTTTTCGCCAAAAAGTCGATTGGAACGACTTTTCTGGACGGACAAAATGTGTGTCTGGAAAACAACGTTCCCCCAGGTAGGTACCCTTAAAGCCGACGAAAAAGTCGGTTTTCCGGAGGTGCCTGCGATGAAGATGAAGAGATGCCCCGTCTGCGGCCAGCCCATGAAGCGGAACGGGAGGACCTCCGCGGGGACCCAGAGGTGGAGGTGCCGGGAATGCGGGTCCTCCGCGGTCCACGCCAACGACGTCGCCGCCAGGGACCTGAAGGCCTTCCTGGCCTGGCTGACGTCGAAGGACGTCCAGAGGGACATGCCCGGCCAGGGCAGGAGCTTCAGGAGGCGCAACGAGCGGCTCTGGCGGATCTGGCCGGTCCCCCATGCGGTGGAGGAGTCCCACCGCGTCGTCTACGTCGACGGCATCTACATAGCCAGGGACCTCGTCGTCCTCATCGCCTGCACCGAGGACCACGTGCTCTCCTGGTACATGGCCAGGTCCGAGAGCAAGAGGGCCTGGGCGGCCCTGCTTTCCAGGATCGAGCCCCCGGCCATGGTCGTCTCCGACGGCGGGCAGGGCTTCGCGAGCGCCGTGAGGCAGGAATGGCCGGGCACGCGGGTGCAGAGGTGCGTCTACCATGCGTTCTGCCAGGTGAGGAGGCTCACCACGAGCCGACCGAGGCTCCAGGCGGGCATCGAGCTGCACGGCCTGGCCAGGGACCTGCTCGACGTCGAGGGGCTCGCGCAGGCGCAGCGGTGGACCGAGAGGTACCTGGAGTGGTGCTCGTTCTGGGCCGACTTCCTCGAGCAGAGGACGAGGACCGACTCGGGGACCGTGTGCACGCACGAGAGGCTGAGGAGGGCGAGGAGGTCGCTGAGCTCGCTGGTCGGCAAGGGGACCCTGTTCACGTTCCTGGACCCGGAGCTCGCTGCGGCAGGCCCGCTGCCCAAGACGAACAACGTGATCGAGGGCGGGGTCAACGCGCAGCTCAGGGCGATGATGAGGGAGCATCGGGGCATGAGCGACCTGAGGAGGGTCAAGGCGGTGTTCTGGTGGTGCTACATGCACACGGAGGACCCGCTGCCGGCGCGGGAGATCCTGGAGGCCATGCCGACGGACGAGGACCTGGACATGCTCTACGAGATGTACGCGGAGAGGCCGAGGGAGACCGGGGAGCCGGCATGGGGAGAGGCCCCGGTCTGGCAGGAGCTGCATCACCAGACCCCGTACCCGTTCTCCGTCATCTGAGCCTCCAGACACACATTTTGTCCGCTAACCC
>JAQXVU010000006.1 GCA_029225085.1 Eggerthellales bacterium
TAAGCACCTTATTCACGCAAGATTGCTTTCCCGGACGAGGGCCTTTTCCCTCGGCCTTCCTCATCTCGCTCTCCTGATCATACTCAGAAAACGCCTGCTCAATGACGTTGTCACCCATGAGACTTATGGCCTCCATAAGCTCTATCGTAGGCTCCACCGTCCCCCAAGGCGGCATATGCAAACACATTTTCATGCAGGACTCATTTCAATATCCAAAACGTTGAAGAATCAAGCTCTCAATCTTTTGCTGTCGGTCCGAAACAAAAGACATGTACTCGTCATATCCCCATCCATCCGAAAAAGTAACCGACGAAGGATCATCGCAAAGGGAGAATCTCTTAATCAATTCCGCCTCTGCCGGATTCTGTGAATAGAAATCCGCAAGAGTCTTTTCCTTCTTTTTCTTGTTAAGAGAAGACTCAAGGAACTGAAGATTGCCCACGGTGCTCATTGGCCAACCATCGACCACACCTAGCTCATCCATCAAAGTAACCAGTCCCTTAATCGGGTAAATATGATCGATGTCATAACTCATCTGAAGTTCGGATGCAGTCATTACATCGCCATATGCGTACTTCAGCACGGTTTTTGCAAGAGGATCAACCGCAGCACGCTTTGTCTGTCTTTTCTTATTGTCCTCGGAGAACCAAACCCTAAAAGCAGACTCCCAATCTTCCTTCGAGTAATCCGCAATCAGCAAATCGCTCGGCGTAAAGCCCTTCCACACGCAGTTATAGAGTTTGCTGTCGCCGGCATTGCCCCAATAATTCGTAAGCAGCTCGTATAAATAATGCTCTGGAAGCGCCTTCTTCAGTTTCGCTCTGTCTTGCTGCCAGCCATCTTTCTGAGTCCATGTTCCAACTTCGTACTTTCCTATCAATGAACGAACGATGTAAGAACAGATCTGATACTCAGTATGTGCGATCACAGGAGTCTGCAGCTTTACCCCAATATATGGCGAAAGGACGCCGCAAACAAAGTCTATGGATTCTTCCAAAGCATCTAGGAAACCATCCATCTTCAAAGCAACGTTGGAAGGCACCTTCTCGAAATTACGGATTTGTTCCGGAAGCTTAGCCATGTCGCTCAAGCGAAGGCCGTAAGTTATGCAAGCTAAAGTAAACGCAAAGGACTCAGTAATCGACTGCTTTTTCGCGGATTGGAACAAGCAATCAAACTTCGAGTCGCTGCTCAACACCTTACCGAGGCCGAACAAGAACTCGAACAACGTGTAATCATCATCGTCGTGATTCAAGTCCTCAATGATAAAACCAGACTCCTGGACCTCGTCATATTTGTGAGAGATAGCATCTTTAATGTCGTTGCGATCGATCATGACACGACTGTCTTCCGTATACCAGACAGCAGCCAAAATATCGTATCGACTCAGCTTGCTTCCCTCGTTGTTGACCTTTTCAAAAATCTCAGGAAGGTTCTCCTTGGGCCCCGTGTATTTAATGACAGGGAATCGGTAATCACGAAGATCGATCTCTTCCTTGATCTGATTCAACAACTTGCAATTCTTTATTTCGTCGTTCAACTCGATACGAATGGCAAGGGGATCGATGTCGGACATATCCCCCTCAAGAGAGAACTCATAATACGAAACGATACTGCCCGCAAGCTCAAAGGGGTTATAGCTAGATGAATCAGAAACCGAAGTCTCTGGGAGCCAATCGCTCACAGCCATCGTAATAAACTCATACTGAGTCTTCGACTTTCCAGCTTTACTCGAATCGAGCCCCAGCTTTTCGGCTTTGTCGGCAATTGCATGTACGGAAGCATTAATCTCCGGCGAATCGCATTCCATGTTCTCCAAATCGGCAAACGAAAGTGGATTATCAGAGTAAGCTTTAAAGGCAGTCGCACGCTGCAATCCATCGATTATCTGCCAAGTACCACCACTGCAATCCTCGTAGATCAGCAGCGATCCGATAGGGAAACCCCTCGACACAGATTCAATAAGCTTCTTCTGCTTTTGCCGAGACCAAACCTGTCTACGCTGATAGCGTGGAAGCACGATCTTCTCACTCTCAATGTAATCGACAAGGTTTTCAATGCTCCAAACATCTGGCTGCACCAAATTGCTATTGCTCATTGCCGCACCGCTTTCACATTCGCAATAAACCGAGCATAAACTGCTGCGATTAATTGGATCACAAAACAGATCAGCTGAAAAGATCTAGAGCGCTTTACCGGAACAAGCCCACCAACAGCGGATATGACAACATCGGCATCAAGCATGCATCTTGTCGCCTAAGCGCGACAAGATGCATTTGCACTCCCTGCTGCAAAACCGCCTTTATCCAAGATCGCTAATCAGATAGTCATAAATGTCGCGACGGACGGGAACATCCAACTTGTAGCCAATCTCCACCGCCGTAGCCGTGGTGTTGGGCATGATGAACTCACGGAAGTGGCCCGTAGGATACATCTCGCCTAAGAAGTAGAACTCCTTACCGCCATCCTTATCGTTCTTGTTCTTCCTGACAAACAGGTAGGCCTTCACGCCATTACCGGGCATCTCGCGCAAACGAACGATCTCGGGGGAATCCATAGTGCGCCGGCTCTTCGAGATAGCCACCAGCTCCCTATCAGACACAAAGCGGTCCTCATACATAGTGGTTTCACTGATGTCATCGCTCTTCTCATAATTAATGAACACGGGGAACGCGTTGCTGAAGGACTCGAAGAAGTAGCCACCAATATTCTGGGCATTCACGTTCGTGGGGCGATTGAACAACCGCAGCACGTCCTCATAGGTGTACTTCTCATACAGGTTGAAGTTCGTGTCCTTGTACAGCCGCCCATAGTTCTTCTCATGGCGCGCAATGCCAAAGTCGAGCACTTCCAGCAGCTGATCCCTAAAGTTCACATCCCTCAGGGCCTCCTCGAACTCTTCCGTACGCACAAAACCCTGACCTTGACGCTGTACAAACACGCACTTGTCGAACTTCTTGCGCATGGTGCTCAGAATGAACTCATTAGTCAGATTCGCTTCCACTGATTTCAGGCTCAGCTCTGACACCGTGGCGCCGCCTCTTACGGCAACTTCCATCTCGTATTCCACATCGCTGACCTGGTGGTTGTTCACCAACAAACGAAGGAGCACCAACTCGTCAACACGCTTACCTGCAGCAAAGCGAGAGCTTACGTAGCGCAGCATCTGGCTACAGGTCTCCGACATCCGCACGTCGTACGCCTTCTCGTACTTCAGCAGGAACTCGTGGTAAGAATCGAACTTACCGATGATGAGCAGCGGGTCGATAGCGCCCTGCTCATCGAAGTCCCGCAGAGTCGGAATGCGGCCCAGCATAGTACGCAGGTTGTTGTACTCCCCCTTAATGAGCTGCGTGTCGCTAAAACGAGTAGTGTCCAGCTTCTCGAGGATGCGCTCCTCGGCCACGCGGTCGAAGCTCACCGTAGAACAGCCGGGTATCACCGTGCTGCCCTCTTTCACGAAGCGACGCAGATTGTCCTTGTTGTAGGTCCTGTCACCAGAAAGCGCGATAGGGATCATATAGTTGTTCTGGTAGTTGCCAATGAAATCCAGCACCAAAACGGACTCTTTACCAGGGGATTTGCGCAAGCCGCGACCAAGCTGCTGCACGAATACGATGGTCGACTGCGTTGGGCGCAGCATGATGACCTGGTTCACCGACGGGATATCAACGCCCTCGTTAAAGATGTCCACACTGAAGAGGTATTCCAGCTCACCCGACTCAAGACGCGCAATGGCGGCATCGCGCACGTCGTCAGAATCATCGCCGGACAGCGCCTGAGTCCTATACCCCAGCTTATTGAAAGCGCGGGAAAGCTCCTGGGCCTCACGCTTGCGAGAGCAGAAAATGAGTCCGCGGCGATGGGCCTTGTCGACCGTGTAGGCCTCGATGCGATCTACCACGTGACGAATGCGCTCCTCCGAGGTCAGGCGCGCAAACAGCGTCAGCTCGTCTTGCTCCTGGTCATCGATGCTCAGATCCGAAATTCCGTAATAGTGGAAAGGCGCGAGCATCTCCTCTCGCAGAGCATCCTGCAGCGTAATGCGATAGGCGATAACGTGGTTGAAGAGATCGAAGATGTCGTAATCATCGGAACGGTTAGGCGTTGCCGTCATGCCCAGCACGAATTTAGGCGCAAAGTGGCTCAGCACCTTCCGATAGCTCTCGGCACCTGCGCGATGGGTTTCATCGACGATGATGTAGTCGAACTCTAGCGGGTTGAACTCATCGAGGTGCCTAGCCAGAGTGCTCACCATCGCGAACATGCAGTTGCCGGGCTCCCTATCGCTGCCAGCAATCATGCCGTACTGGTAGCTATCGCCCAGAACCTTACGGAAGCTCTCGCGAGAGGCCTGCAAAATGCGCTTCCTATGGGCAACGAACAGCACCTTCTTGGGCTTCGTGGCCAGCACATCGAACGCCGAAAGATAGGTTTTGCCCGTACCCGTTGCCGAGATGAGCAAGGCTCGAGGAGCCTCCTCTTCATGCAGTTTCTTCAGTGCCGCTAATGCATCACGCTGCATAGCGTTTGGCTTAATGTTGGTCGCAGGGCGTAGACGAGGGCACTGGGATGCGGCGCGATTCGCCAAGGTGCCATGGCCCGCCGCGCTGCCAGACGTTCCACTCAAATCAGGTGCAACACCAGTCGTTTCGTAGCCAGAGATTCCGGGCGTTGCCCGATCTTGACCAAGCGCAACATCTGCATTTGCCGGCAGCGCAATGCCCTCATACGTGGTGCTCGAGGCCTCTTCAGGATCAAAGACAAAAGGCTTCTTGAAGGGACGAGCAGCAACAGGCTCATCGAAGGTGCGGTACGCCTCGTACTCGTTCACCCACTCCTCAGTGACCAACGCGGTCTCAGGAGCTTGCCAAAGCTGCTCGTACTCCCTGCGTGCAGCCTGAAACAAATCGCCATCCTCGTAGGAGTACAGCAGGACATTCCACTCTTTATTCTTACTGAGAGCAGTCTGCGTAAGGTTGGCGCTGCCGATGACCACCGCGTTCATCTCGCCATGCTGAAAAAAGTAGCCCTTGGTATGCATGGCGCCCTGATACGCACGAAGCTCGATATTGGGGAATTCCAGAAGCTTGCGAAGCGCAGCGGGGTCGTTGAAGTTGTTGTACGTGGTGGTGAGGATGCGACCGGGAATCCCCTGGTCGCGCAAAGCGATGAGAAGTTGCACGATGGCTTCCACACCGCTAGAAGTGATGAAGGCAACCGAAAAGTCGAAGCGTTGGCAGCCCTTCAGCTGCTCCTTCAGAGCCGAGAGAACATCGCTACCCTGCTCCTGGTCGTTCACCAGCAACCGCGGGACGAAGCGATAGTCAGACTCGTTGCCCTCGCCCATGAATCCCGCACGAAGCGACTCGACAAATTCCTGCTCGTATTGATGTTCCATAGCGTACCCTCACTTGCAAAACGCCTGATGGGCCCAAGGTATCCGATCTCAGCAGAATGAGAACACGCAGTCCGATCACCGGGCGAACGCCGGCGTCGCCGGTCCCAAGTGAAGACCTCACCCGGCGTCATCTGCTATGCTTCCGGAAAAAGCGAACGACGAAGATTAGAGGGCGCACATGAAGACCATCGAAGTGGTAGCGGCAATCATCGAGCACGAGGGCAAGGTCCTCGCCACCCAGCGCGGATACGGCGAGTTCGAAGGCGGTTGGGAGTTCCCCGGCGGAAAGGTGGAAGCTGGCGAGACCCCCGAGGAAGCCATCGTGCGCGAGATTCAAGAGGAACTGTCTGCCACCATCGAGGTCGACCGCTTCGTTACCACGGTCGATTACGACTACGACACCTTCCATCTCACCATGCATTGCTACCTGGCCCACGTCGCCCAGGGACATCTGCAGCTTCTAGAGCACAGCGCCGCTAAATGGGTAAGCGCCGAAACCATCGACGAGCCCGCCTGGCTTCCCGCCGACATCGCCGTGGTAGAGGCCATCAAGTCCCAAGGGATTCTGTAGACGGGATTCTGGGCGGAAATTCTGTGGCAAGCAGGGATGTCGGCAAGGACTCTTCGACAAGCAACGATCTGCGGACAGTAATTCCAAAGCACAGAACCGACCCACAATAAAACAGGCATTGTGTAAAGAACTGTCGCCAATTCAGACGCGCGGGGCGACGCATGGTAGGATAGAGGCAATGTATCCTGCGCCGGCATGTATCGGCGCGCCTTTCGAAGAAGGAATGACCATGACCTGCCCAAATTGCGGCGCACAGACCACTCCCGACATGAAGTTCTGCATCTCCTGCGGAACCAAGCTTCCCGAAGCCGAGGCTCAGGCCGCAGCTCCTCAGGAAGAAGCCGCTCCTGAGATCCCTGTCGAGGTTCAGCAGCCTACCGTGACTTACCAGACCACTCAGGCTCAGGACCCTCAGCCCCAGGCACAGCCTTATGTTCCACCTGCAAGCCAGCCTCAGCAGCCTTATACCCCTCCTGCTGATCAGGCTCAGCAGCCCTACACCCAGGTTCCTCCCACACAGGGCGTTCCTCAGGCTGCACCTATCCCCCAGCAGTACATGTATGAAGGTGCTATCTACCCTATGACCAGCACCGATCGTATGCTGCGTCTGATTAACTTCATCTGCTGCTGCGTATCCATCGCCATAAGCTTCTGGGCCATCATCCCTCTGGCATGGATGATCCCCGTCACCTACATCAGCTGGGGCATCTACAAGGGCAAGAAGCGCAACACCGTTGCCTTCGGCGTGTGCACCCTGCTGTTCACCAACATCGTTGGCGGCATCCTGCTGCTGTGCAGCAATAAGGACCAGTAGTCCTTCAACACAACCCAAGCATCACAAAGGCCGGCGCAGCATCTCGCTGCGCCGGCCTTTCTTGTTGAGATTTCAAAGCCTACCCCTTGTAGTCGGAGCCTAGGATCACCAGGATCGAGGCGTCCGTCAGGTACTCGCCGTTGTTCTGCACCAACGTGCCTGCTCCCAAAGCCTTCTTAATAGCCTGGGCACCGGCCTTACTGCTGGCGCTATCATAGACGATAGCGGTCTGGTCGAAACTGTCGTTGGCATTGCCGGTATCTACCGTGAAGCCCAAGCCCGCAATCACCGAAGCAGCCGCAGAGGCAAGGCCCTCAGTATCGGTGCCGTTGCGCACGCTCACCGTTCCGGAATAGCTGGCCTGGTCAGCCGCGGTTGCCGCATCGTCTCCAGAGGTTGCCATAACGGTGCCAGTCGCCTCATCAATCACGGTGCCCTCCGTAGGAGGCAGGCCCTGCTCGAGGCGGCTCTTCATGCTGGCCCAATCAGCGTCCAGGGTCACCTCGTACCACAGGCCGTCGATGTACTCAGAAGCCGTAGGGAACTGAGCGGTGTACATTCCCGTTGCCGTGTCAAAGCCCCTGAAGCCCAGCAGCAGGGACACCAGGTCGAATCCGCCCAGGTCAGTGGCCACGTAGCCCGAGATAGCTTCCACCGAGCTCATCATGGTGGCAGGATCGGACTTCATCATCTTCTTCACGATGGCCGAAAGCACCAGACGCTGGTTGGCGGCGCGATACAGGTCGCCGGATCCCACGCCGTCATAGGAGTGGCGGGAACGGCAGAGAATCAGCGCCTGCTTGCCGGTGAGGGTCTGCTTGCCAGCATCTAGGTGGCCGCCGGCCTTGTCATCGTCAATTTCCATAGGGACATTCACCTCGATGCCACCAAGGGCGTCTACCACGTCCTTGAAGCCATCGAAGTCTATCTGGGCGAAATGGGAGATGGGCAGGCCCGTAGCCTTAGCCGCAGCCTCTACCGCCAGGGAATCGCCGCCCAGAGCATGGGCCGCGTTGATCTTCTGCGTGCCGTACTCCTCCCCCAGGTCGACCATAGTGTCACGAGGGATAGAGATGAGGGACACCTTCTTGGCGCCGGTATCTACCCGAGCCACGATCATGGTGTCGGTGCGATACACGCCGTTGTAGTTGCCCGAGGCCTCGCGCTTCTCCGACTCGTCGGTGCCCACCAGCAGCATGTAGAAGGGCTGACCGGGCAAGGTGCCGCTAAGGGAACCGCCCATATCGTCGAGGCCCTCGTGCATGTTAGAGCTTACCTTCATGACAAAGCCGCCGGCAAAGACCACGCATACGGCCAGGATTACCGCCAAACCGCCGGCGATGCCCGCGATGATGCGGTTGCGGGTGCGCTTGCGCTTAGAGCGGGCCTTGTACTGAGCTACCTGGTCCCGAGAGTTGTACCGATCGACCGTTTCAGCGTTGGAAGATTGGCGTCCGTTATCGGAGCGACCATAGCTATCGCGGCCATAGCCGTTGCGAGAGTCGCGAGAGGAACCAGAGCCACGGGAGTCGCGACCATAGTCGTCACGGCCGTCACGATCCGATCTGCCGCTGCGGCCGTAGTCATCGCGACCGTAGCCGCCACGGGAATCGCGGTCCGCACGCCCAGCGCGACCGTAGCCATCGCGGCCATAGCCCCGAGAATCAGCGCCATCGCGTACCCCCGAGCGGGAACCAGCGGAATGAGACCCTGCCGAATGGGAGCCCGCAGCATGAGAGCCCCGGGACCTGCGGCGAGAGGAGCTGTCTGCGTCCTCTACCGGCGTCAGGGTAGACTCGTCCCTGCGATGACGGCGAGAGGCCTGGTCATTGCGCTGCACGCGGTAGGCATCGGAGTTACGGGAGTAACGGCTCTTGTCGCCTCCTGCGCTGCGAATGGGGTGGGTAGATGATGGTGAAGTATCGTCACTGCCGGGTGCGTTGCCCCGACGGTTGTTGTTTGTGTTGAAATCGCTCATATGCGGATTATCTGAAAAAAGCCGAAACCCTACAAGGACGCCCAGGCAGCCCCATAAAAAAGACAGGCGAGAGGTGGGAGCTTCTGGTCGAAAGACGAGCAAGCACTTCGGGACCGAAAAGGGCTCCCAAGCGAGTTTGGCCAAACGACGCTCCCGGCTTGGGAAGAGGGAGATGGCTAGGGGCCCCAGGGTGCCCGACTCGTCCTTCGCAGAGCGAAGCGGGTGCGGACGAGGAGGGTGGCCTGGGGCCCTCCCCCCACTTCTACACCCTCCCCCACTGCCACATCTGGGGCGTAGATTAAGCCACAACTCAGCGCAATATGGTCATTCCGCTTTCTTTGTGTAATTCCCCAGTTCAGCCCCTCTGTTCAATTTCCCGATGCTAGGGTTAGACCAGGCAAAAAGGAGGACGTATGAGCGAAGAAATCACTTCCCTAGGCAAACCCCTCGATCTTCAATCGCTGAGCCAAGAGTTCATGCAGCGCAGGCAAGAGATTCAGCAGAACGAGAATGTCACCGGACTGCAATTGCGCGACTTCCTGGCTCTGGTAGTCATCGACAAATGCAGGCCCGAAGGCGCTGAGCCCCAGGATCGCATCTACCTGCGAGATGTTTCCCAGACGCTGGGCCTCACCAGCCGTCAGACCGCCGCTGTTGTGGGCGGCCTGCGTGACAAGGGCCTCGTTGCTTGGAAGCATGACGGCGACGGCAGCGAGGGCACCTATGTGGTCATCACGGACGAGGGCCACACCCTCATGGCCACGCGCAAGAGCATCAGCGAGGACTATTACTCCCGCGTCATCGCGCGCTTCGGCGAGGAAAACATGGTGCAGCTGCTCGATCTCATTAAGCAGCTTGGCGCCATCATGAAAGAAGAAGGGAGCGCAACCCGTGAGTAACACTGCCGCAACCTATATCACCCCGGCATCTACGAGCCCATCGAACGATGCATTCCTGCAGGTCACCAGCGAGATCTGCCGCGAGAACGACTACATCTCTCCCCGTCTGTTCGACGAGTACGGCGTAAACCTGGGCCTGCGCGACGATAAGGGCAGGGGCATTCTGACGGGCTTAACTTCCATATCTAAGATCACATCGAAGAAGGTAGTGGCCGGCAAAACCGTCCCTGACGAGGGCAAGCTCTGGTATCGCGGGCGCCCCATTCAGGACCTGATCGCATCCTTCGGCGATGAGCTGGGATTCGAGAAAGTGGCCTACCTGCTGCTGACCGGCGACTCAGAGAACAGCGTGAACGCCCGCCAGTTCTCCCAGATTCTGGGAGAGAGCCGCGCCCTGCCACCTTCCTTCGTGCGCGATGTCATCATGGACAACCCCACCCATGACATCATGAACAGCATGACCAAGAGCATCCTGGCTCTGGGCACCTACGACGAGAACGCCGCCGACACCAGCATCCCCGCGGTGCTGAGCCAATGCATTCACATCATCGGACAGATGCCCCGCCTGGCCGTATACGCGTACTATGCCTATCTGCACTACGCCAACTTGCAGAGCATGTACCTGCACAACCCCCTGCCCGAGCTGAGCACCGCTGAGAACCTGCTGCGCATGCTACGTCCTGACATGAGCTATACCCCGCTCGAGGCCAAGGTCCTCGACACCGCTCTGATCCTGCACATGGAGCACGGCGGCGGCAACAACTCCACCTTCACCACCCGCGTGGTCACCTCTTCCGGCTCCGACACCTACAGCACCATCGCAGCGGCTATGAGCTCCCTGAAGGGCCCACGCCACGGCGGCGCCAGCATCAAGACCCTGCAGATGATGGACGAGATTAAG
>JAQXVU010000007.1 GCA_029225085.1 Eggerthellales bacterium
ACCCTCGATGAGGTGGTGGCCTGGCTTATGAGCAACGACCACATCCCCAGCTTCTGCACGGCTTGTTATCGCGCGGGCCGCACGGGCGACCGCTTCATGGACTTTTGCAAGAGCGGCCAGATCCTGAACTACTGCCACCCCAACGCCCTCATGACTTTGTCGGAATACCTGGTAGATTACGCCAGCCCGGCAACGCGGGAGCTGGGAGAGGCTATGCTGCAGAAAGAGCTGCTGCGGGTTCCCAACGAGGCGGTGCGTGAGCGCTGCCGGGAGAACATAGGGAAGATCTTCGCCGGTACTGGCAACGACTTTCGCTTTTAAATAGTGCGCGGGAGTCTTTTGGCTCCCGCTTTCACTTTGGAAGAAGACGCTGCGTGCGCTTTGGAAGCTCGGACGCGCCCACTAACAAGTGCGGCGCGTTGCCCAAAAAATGCAGGCGCGCTGCCTGCGACGAAAGGATGAGTGTATGGCAGGCATGAACGAGGCTCCCTCCGGAGAGCGCACCCACATCGGGTTCTTCGGCATTCGCAACGCCGGCAAATCGAGCGTGGTGAACGCCGTCACCGGGCAGAGCCTGTCGGTGGTCAGTGACCAGGCGGGCACTACTACAGACCCGGTGCGCAAGGCCATGGAGCTGCTGCCTTTGGGACCTGTGGTCATCATCGACACCCCGGGCATCGACGATGTGGGCGAGCTGGGAGAGCTGCGAGTGCAGCGCACTCGGGAGGCCCTGCGCTCCTGCGATATTGCCGTGTTGGTGGTAGACGCCTCATCGCCTGCTCATCCCGCCAACGAGGAGCTCATCGCCATCTTCGATTCCCAGAGCATCCCCTGCGTCATCGCCTACAACAAGACCGATCTGCTCTCCGAGGGGCAGGTCGCTGAGCTCGCGAAGCGCCTGGGCAAGCGCAGCGTGCTGGTAAGCGCTGCTACGGGCCAGGGCATTACGGAGCTGAAGGAGACCATCGCCCATTCCGTGGCCGACTCCGAGGCCGACCGCTACCTCATCGCCGACCTGCTAGAGCCCGGCGACCAGGTGGTGCTGGTGATGCCCATCGATTCCGCTGCCCCCAAGGGCCGCATCATCCTGCCTCAGCAGATGGTGCTGCGGGACGTACTCGATGCCCGTTGCTCTGCCCTGGTATGCCAGCCTCAGGAGCTGGCTGGCGTTTTGGAATCCCTGGTGCATCCTCCCAAGATGGTGGTCACCGATTCCCAGGCCTTCGCTCAGGTGCAGGCCGTGGTGCCCGAGGACGTCTGGCTCACCAGCTTCTCGATCCTCATGGCTCGCTACAAGGGAGAGCTCGAGGCCTACGTGCCCGGTGCGGTGGCGCTTACCCGCCTGAAAGATGGCGATAAGGTGCTGGTCAGCGAGGGCTGCACTCATCATCGTCAGTGCGATGACATCGGCACGGTGAAGCTCCCTAACTGGATCCGCACCTACACCGGCGCTGACCTGCAGTTCTCCTTCACCAGCGGCAGGGAGTTCCCCGAGGACTTGTCCCCCTACGCCTTGGTGGCCCACTGCGGTGCCTGCATGCTGAATAGGCGTGAGGTGCGCTATCGGTTGTCCCAGTGCGTGGCCCAGGGTGTGCCCGTGGTGAACTACGGGTTGGCCATCGCGCAGACCCAGGGCATTCTGCAGCGAAGCCTCGAGCCCTTCCCTCAGGTAGCGGCTCTGTTCCGAGAGGGTCTGTAGTGGAAGGCGACGCGTTGCATCGTGCCATCCCTTCCCGCGACGATTGCCGCTCCGACGAGTCTCGGCGCGCCTTCGGCGCTCACGACGCTGGCTGCTCTGATGCGCCCTGCCAGGTTGGGTCGTCTTGCGCTGCGGAAAACGGCGTTCCCTTCCACATTGCTGAGCTCATAGAGCGCCTGGCGGCGGGGGAGAAGCTTTCCGCGGCGGAGTTTCGGCAGCTGGTGGAAGGTCACTCTCCCCAGGCAGCGGCTTTGGCGGCGGAGCGGGCCGTGGCGGTGCGCAAGGAGTTCTATGGCAACCAGGTCTTCGTTCGCGGCCTCATAGAGGTCAGCAGCTACTGCAAGAATGATTGCCTGTACTGCGGCATTCGCTGCAGCAACCGGGAGGCTGCGCGGTATCGGCTGTCCTTCAGCGACATTATGGAATGCGTGCATCAGGGCTATGACCTGGGCATGCGCACCTTCGTGCTGCAGGGAGGCGAGGACCGGTGGTTCTCCGATGCCCGAGTGGCCGAGATTGTGGCGGCCATTAAGGAGTCTCACCCTGATTGCGTCGTGACGTTGTCGCTGGGGGAGCGGAGCCGAGAGAGCTATCAGTGCCTATACGATGCGGGGGCGGATCGCTATCTGCTGCGCCATGAGACGGCATCGGTGGAGCACTACGCCAAGCTGCACCCAGCGTCTCTGACGTTGCAGAACCGGATGCGTTGCCTGCAGAATCTGCGGGAGATAGGCTATGCCGTGGGCGTGGGCTTCATGGTGGGATCGCCCTATCAGACGGCGGCAGATCTTGGCTGTGACCTGGCCTTTGTGCAGGACTTTCAGCCAGAGATGTGCGGCATCGGGCCCTTTGTGCCCCATCATGCCACGCCCTTCGCGAGCTTCCCGGCGGGGTCGGCGGACCTGACTTGCTATCTGCTGTCCCTCATTCGGCTCATCAAGCCCAACGTGCTGCTGCCCGCCACGACAGCCCTGGGCACAGTGGATGCCAAGGGTCGCGAGCGGGGCATCCTGGCAGGTGCCAATGTGGTGATGCCCAATTTGTCTCCGGTTGAAGTGCGCAAGGACTATGAGCTGTACGACAATAAGATCTGTACGGGGGAAGAGGCCGCCGAGTGCCGCTGGTGCTTGCATGCGCGGATGGCATCCATTGGCTATGAGGTGGTAATGAGCAGAGGCGACCCTGCGTAGCGGCCGGTTGGGTCCGCGTTGTGCGCAGGTTAACCCCGCGTGAAGAGCGAGTTGGCCTTGCGTTGTGCGCAGGTTGGCCCCGCGTGAAGAGTGCGTTGGTCCTGCGTAAGGAGGAACCGTGATAGCCATTGTGCACACCAATGACGGCCACAGCAGGTTTCTGCGGGAGCCCGGTTGCGCGGGCTATGCCGGTATCGCGGGCGTGGTGGCCGCCTGCAAGGATCGCTTCGGGGCGGACAACGTGCTGCTGGCCGATTGCGGCGACTCTCTGTCCGGGTCGAGCCTTGGGCGCATCGACCGCGGCGCTTCTGTGGTGCGCATCATGAATAAGCTGGGCTATGACGTCGTCTGCCCCGGCAATGCGGATTTCGCCTTTGGCGCGCCTCGCTTGGCTGAGCTTATGGAAGGCGCCGAGTTCCCCTTTGTCTGCTGCAACGTGCGCAAGGAAGCGGACGCCTCGGATGTCCGTGGCCGCAGCACGTCCGACCTGAATCTGGGCGTTTCGGCTCAGAGTGTCTCTGAACCCGACGTCACTAATGCTTCTGACCAGGGGCTATCCTTTGCACCCTTCATCATGCGGGAGGTGGGCGGCGTGCCCGTTGCCTTCGTGGGCATGGTGACTCCTTCGGTGGTGGGAGCGGCGGCTCCTGTGAGCTTTGCTGGTCCCGGTGGGTTGCCTACCCTCGATTTCGCCCAGGATGCCACGGGCCAGGCCTTCTATGAATGTGTGCAGCAAGCCATCGACGACGCCCGTGACGCTGGAGCGCGCTTTGTGGTGGGCCTCGCTCATTTGGGACGAACTGGCCAGGCTGTCAGGTGGCAGGTCCCTGAGGTTGTCGCGCATCTGCGGGGGCTCGATGCCCTGCTCGATGCTCACTCCCATGAGGTGGTGAACTGCCAGATCCCCGATGCCGACGGCAATTTCGTGCTGTGGGCTCAGGCCGGCGCCTATCAGAGCCATGTGGGCGTGCTGCTGCTGAATCCTGAAACCGGTGAGCTGCAGGAACGCCTGATAGAGGCTGACCAGTGCCCTGCCAGCGAGTCCTTCCAATGCTATGTGGAAGAGGAGATCGTTCCCCTACTTGCGCCGGTTTCCCAGGTGGTGGGGGAGACTTCGGTAGCTCTGCGTGCTCGTGCCCAGGATGGGGTTTCCTGGCGTATCCGCACGTCGGAGACGAATTTCGGCGATCTGGTTGCCGATGCGTACTTACAGGCCACGGGCGCTGACTGCGTGTATCTGCCCTCTTGGTCTATCCGCTGCGACTTGGCAGGGGAGCTGGGCGATTGGGTGGTTTCGCACGAAGAAGGCACCGCTGCGAACAGGGAAGGCAGCGTCACGCGCGAAGGAGGCGTCGCCGCGTCGTGTGAGGAGGGTGCCGCTGCGCGTGGCGAAGGCAACGCCGCGAGCGATCCTCGTCGCCCCGCCGCGCCTCGCATCTCTCTTACCCGCGGGGATCTGTGGAACGCCCTGCCAGTAGAGATGGGCCTGGTCCGAGTGAAGGTGTCAGGTCGCGTTCTGGCTGACCTGCTGGAGTTCGCCCTGCGCCTGTACCCTCAGAACAGCGCGGTGTTTCCCCAGGTGGCGGCCTTGCGGTTCGCCTTCGATGGCAGCATTCCCAGTCCTGTGCAGATAGATTGGCGGGAAGACTTCGCCTGCATCAGTGGGCCTCGTAGGGTGCGGGACATCCTTGTGGCCGGTGAGCCCCTTTGTCCGGATCGGGAGTACGTGCTGGGAACCGTCGACCTCATTGGCGCCCATGCGGGCAACGGCTTTGCCATGTTGCGCGGCGCAGAAGTGCAGCAGGTGGGCTGCACCAACTCCGAGGCCCTCGAGGCCTACATTGCCGGTCTGCCCGGACGGTGCATAGGTGCTGCGTACGGCGATCCCGCTGGACAGGGACGAATCCGTCGCCTTCCATAGCTTCCTGTGCGCTAGCCATGCGCTGCGGGTTAAGGCGTGCCTGAAGAGCATGTGGCCTGTCGCCTTCCATAGCTTCCTGCACAGCGGCAGCAAATCGCTCATCGTCAGCGGAAAAGTGCCTTGCCGGAATCGTTACGTACCGAAAAAGGGGAGGGCGGCGAACACAGCGGGGCGGGTTTGGTCTACCATCTGAACAGTACGAAATCACCTAAAAAGGAGTCCGAGCATGACCTCTCTCGATACTATTTGCGTCCAGGGCGGCTATACCCCTGGTAACGGCGAGCCTCGCCAGATCCCCATCGTTCAGTCCACCACCTTCAAGTACGACACCTCTGAGGACATGGGCAAGCTCTTCGACCTCGAGGCAGAGGGCTATTTCTACACCCGTCTGCAGAACCCCACCAACGACATGGTAGCTGCCAAGATCTGCCAGTTGGAAGGTGGCACTGCTGCCATGCTCACCAGCTCTGGTCAGGCTGCGAACTTCTTCGCCCTCTTCAACATCTGCGAGTGCGGCAGCCACATCGTTGCCTCTAGCAGCATTTACGGCGGAACCTTCAACCTGATTTCCGTGACCATGGCAAAAATGGGCATCGACGTGACCTTCGTGTCCCCTGATTGCACCCGTGAGGAGCTCGACGCTGCCTTCCAGGACAACACCCGCGCTGTCTTCGGTGAGACCATCGCTAACCCTGCGCTTACCGTGCTCGACATCGAGATGTTCGCTGAGGCCGCTCACGCTCATGGTGTGCCCCTGATCATCGACAATACCTTCCCAACGCCAGTGAACTGCCGTCCTATCGAGTGGGGCGCTGACATCGTGACCCATTCCACCACCAAGTACATGGATGGTCACGGAGCAGCTGTTGGCGGCGCTATCGTAGACTCCGGCAACTTCGACTGGATGGCTCACGCCGACAAGTACCCCGGCCTGTGCACCCCCGACGATTCCTATCACGGCGTCACCTACGCCGAGCGCTTCGGTAAGGAGGGTGCCTTCATCACCAAGGCAACTGCCCAGCTCATGCGCGATTTCGGTTGCATTCAGAGCCCTCAGCATGCCTTCATTCTGAACCTGGGCCTCGAGAGCCTGCATGTTCGCATGGCCCAGCACTGCAAGAACGGCCAGGCTGTGGCCGAGTTCCTGAGCAATCACCCCAAGGTTGCCTACGTGAACTACTGCGGCCTGCCTGGCGACAAGTACTATGAGCGCGCTCAGAAGTACCTGCCCAACGGCAGCTGCGGCGTAGTCTCCTTCGGTCTTGCTGGCGGTCGCGAGGCTGCCAGCACCTTCATGCAGAACCTGAAGATGGGCGCTATCGAGACCCACGTGGCCGACGCCCGCACTTGCTGCCTGAATCCTGCAACCTCTACCCATCGCCAGATGACCGACGAGCAGCTGAAGGAAGCTGGTGTTCCCGCTGAGCTCATCCGCATGAGCTGTGGCATCGAGGGCACCGAGGACCTGATCGCCGACATCGCTCAGGCTCTCGACGCCATTTAAGAGCGACTGCGCTAGGGCGGGGCATTAAAGGCGACTGCGCCAGGACAGGTCATTGTTTGTTCGGGGCGTGTTTCCCGTGGGGCATCGCCTTGTTCGTGACGTAATGCCAGTGGGGCATCGCCTTGTAACGGTTGTCGCACAGCGACTTATTCCACCTGTATTTGTGGAAATAATGTGATTTGTGTGGGAGGGCGAAAGTTCGCCCTCCACGCTTGTTGACGGTAAAAATCGGGCATTTTATACTGCAAAAGTTCGCTTTCAAAAGCCCCGTAACGCGGTGTGAGCTTGGAACGTTTCGGAGGGAGGTCCAGCCCTGAAGGACGTGTTCGGCGTAGGAACCCGAGACCAGGCAGCTCTGCACTTTTGAGAAACGACAAAAATAGGTAATTTTGGAGGAATACTGTGAAAACGTATTACGCAAAGCCTAATGAGGTAGAGCGCGAGTGGCTCCTCATCGACGCTGAGGACCAGGTTCTCGGTCGTCTGGCAGCCCAGGTCGCTCGTATCCTGAAGGGTAAGCACAAGCCACAATACACCCCACACGTTGACACCGGCGATTTCGTTGTGATCATCAACGCCGACAAGATTCGTGTTACCGGTGTTAAGGCAACCGACAAGATCTACTACCACCACTCTGGTTACGTGGGAGGCCTCAAGTCCGAGACCTTCGAGGAGGCTATGAAGAAGCATCCTGAGCGCGTTATCGAGCATGCGGTAAAGGGTATGCTTCCTAAGAACACCCTTGGTCGCGCGATGGGCAAGAAGATGAAGGTTTATGCTGGCCCTGAGCATCCACATGCTGCTCAGCAGCCTCGTGAGATCAAGATTGGAGAGATCTAATGGCAGGTGAAGCTTTGTATTACGGCACTGGCCGTAGGAAGAATGCCGTTGCTCGCGTACGCCTGGTTCCTGGCACTGGCAAGGTAACCGTTAACGGTCGCGACGCTCTTCAGTTCTTTGGTCGTCAGGCTCTGGTAGACATGGCTCTGGCTCCTTTTAAGGTGACCGACACTGAGGGTCACTTCGACGTGATCGCTACCTGCAACGGCGGTGGCATCTCTGGTCAGGCTGGCGCTCTGCGCCACGGTATCTCCCGTGCTCTCCTCGAGGCCGGCGAGTATCGTGCAGAGCTGAAGAAGGCTGGCTTCCTTACCCGCGACTCCCGTATGGTCGAGCGTAAGAAGTACGGTCTCAAGAAGGCTCGTCGTCGTCCTCAGTTCAGCAAGCGTTAAGTCTTACTTACAGCACTTACAGCGTTGCTACGAGAAGGGGGTGGTCCGCAAGGACCGCCCCCTTTTTCGTATGTGGGACGTTTGACTACCTGGCCCACAATAGGACATCGTGTCCTGCTCGGTTATGCGAGTGTTCAGCCAATCGTCTTATCTGTGAATTCTGCATTGTCTATCACTATAAAATGAGCCAGTGGACGTTTGTTGTCCGCTGGCTCAATGCGTGCGCTTTTCTTGAGAGGATCTATATGCTGCTAGCTATAGTTCCTGTTAATCTCCTCATGAAGCTGCTCGAGGTTGTCGAAGAGCTCGGGTGGCTTTTCGACGCCGTCTTCAAATTGACGCACCTCAATTTCGAATTTCTTCATTTCGCGCTTGATCTTGTTGGCAAGCTTGAGGCCGTCGTCGTCGAGATAGTCGCAAACGTATAGAAAATCATCGTTGGCAATGCGAGTCTTAATGTCGCAAAGCGAGAGGCCTGTTAGATTTTTTAAGGCCATACAGGCCTTTGCGGGAATGCTGCCCGCATCGATTTTGATTGCAATAGTGTTGTCGAGGTTCATAGCCTAGCTCCTAAAACTCCTGAATTGGTCGAATTCGTCGACCTGGGAGGCTGTCTTTGTAGCTGCCTCCATGCCAGCCCTTGTGATGTTCGAGGTGCGTTGCGGGATATATTACAACACCCTTGTCGGCGAGATGGGGGTATTTTGAGGCGCTGTATGTATGATGCGCCTGCATCGGTTTGCCGTTAAACATGGGAGTCCTTCCAGATAAGATGGCTGCCTTTTGTCCCTCGGTCCAATTGCGTGTCCCTTGTTCACCGAGTTCAAGACGGTTACGCTCTTCTTTCCAGTATTTCTTTATCCCTCGCTTACGTCGGTTTGCAAACCGTTTATCCCACATATAGCGCTTATATTCCTCGCGGGTTGCAGTGCGGTTCTTTATTTTCTTGGCCAGCGCGCGCCTTGTTTTGGGGCTTAGCTGCTTTTGGGTCACCGGATGCTCTCGCAGGTCGAGACCCTTGACGCGTTTGGCGATCACGCTCTCGGCGTCTCCCCTGAATGCGATTTCGCCCATGGTCCCGTGAAACAATCCGGATGGAGGCTTAGACATGCCTGCCCCCCTTCTCCTTGAAGTAGGAGCTGGTGTCCCCGTCGAGCTGATAGATGCGAATCCCCGTTGCTTCTATCTCGTGGAAGACTGGGTATTCCGCTGAGCCGACAACTACGAGAGCGGGAGGTCTTTTCCTTCTCACCAGCTCTCGTAGGCCAGCATCGAATACTGGGCGGTTCTCAATTTTTTTCAGTCCGCTTCCCACTACTCCTACGCTGAGTGGTTCCTCTTCTGGGAGGGCATCGAAGCAGTAGTCCCACGTTTCCCGTGTTCCCCAGCGGGCGTTGGGCGTTGTCTCGATTCCGCGGCTGATTGCTCCATATTCGATTGCCCTCATCTTGTAGATTTGGTTCCGCTTTACGGGGTCGGGAAAATCTGTATTGATGCTGAAGTCGACGCCCATTACGCCTTCGAAGGGGGAGGCGATATCGTAAAAGCGTTTCCAGTTGCTCCAGATTCCTTGGCGCTCCCCGTCGAATGTTGGGTCGTCGCTGTAGCAGTGGATGGTTGCTTTGATTTGGTAGTTGCTTTCCCCTGCAGCAATCATCTTGTTGTGCAAGGTTATTGCTTTGTGCCAGGAGATGGCCCTGGTTGGAGGACGAAGCGCGGTGGTGCGGACCTTGGGGTAATCGAGCTTGCTCCACTCCGCTCCCTGGCAGAGCTCGGCGTTCCATAAGTCGCGGATGCCCGAACGTGGGGCTTCGCACCAGCTGTTATTGCGATATTCCATGATCGCTCCTTATTTTTTCCCGACATGTGATTCCGGCTCGATGGCCTCTGTCGGACCAGCTCATCGAACAATTTCAGTCTCCTTTCTGGGCTTAATTTGGTCGTTTCCTCTAAGTTGCTGTAAAGTTGTCATAGGTTGTCAAAATTATTTAGGAGCGTGATTCATTGCTTACTCTTTCCACGTTTGTGAAGTCGGCTAAAAAGTGCGCATACAACCCATCTGTCTCTAATGAGGAGTTTCTCAATGCTCTTCTTGAGCCTTATGTTTTTGCTGGTGGCGTTGTGGCGAAGGGTGGTACAGCTTTTCGTCTTGACAAACACAGGACAAGCAAGATTCTCAGTGGGCAAGCGGATGTCCCTTTGGCATTGAGGAAAGTGAGTCTTCAGCACGGCCTTGAACGTAGGGTGTCGGAGGGATGCGCGATACTTTGGGATGAGACTCTGAACCCTATGTACTTTGGCGAGTTTAAAAAAGACATCGCTTCGTTAATAGATGGCGAGGATCCGCTTCAAAAAGCTTTAGGAGAGAAGCTTTGCGTTAAGGAGGAGGATCCCGATGCGTATTTGGCTTGTCTTTTAATTGGCGTGATTGGGCTCAAAAATAGGCCCGAAACGCAGGGGGTCATTTGGCGAAAGGGGACTGGTTCGTTCAGTTGGCTTGTTGGGGACTTATTTCGCTTTGGCTTTAACTCTCGAAAAAAAGCAAAGAATCTTGTCGTCGTTCCTGTTGACTGCAGCTTCGAAACGCACGTGACAAGGGACTATGAGGGTCTTGAGGTGAAGCGGGTTTCGGAGAATACCGTTCACGGAAAATGGTTGATTAGGATGGCTCAGTCTGGAGTTTTGGAGCCTGAACTTAAAGAGCGTATTTCTTATGAGCTCAGAGGGGTTGCTCGGGATTCAGAAGGTTGTTGCCCTGTCGGCACCGTGGCAGCTATTGAGACACCCAAGAGCGTATTTCTTTTGCTTGCTGTGTCTAAGTTTGACAGCAATGGCAACGCTAAAAGCGGTCCCGAAGACATCTCGAGGGCTTTAGATTGCTTATTGGGCTATTATGACCGGCTAGGTCAGGGGGCTGATATGTACATGCCTCTTATCGGAACTGGTTTATCGAGGTCTGGTTTAGATGTGCGTGAGTCCTTTGGGATGATCGTAGACGCCGTAACGCGGGGAGCCTCTTTCGTTGGGGGTAAAGTTGTGCTGGTTCTTTTGCCAGAAGTTGCAGCTGAGCTCGGACTTATTAAATAGGAGGAGATATGGCGTACAGAAACGGAAACTATACGGCGTTTTACGTAGCCGAGCCGTTTGCCAAGAGCAATCTTGGTGCATATGCTGCTCATGACTTTGTTTACTACCAGATGCTTCGGGCTTGGAAGGCTGAAGACAAAAGCTTCCCGTTTGTCGATTCTCATGAAAAGACGTACAACGTTCGAGATGGTAGTGATTGGGAGAAGACCCTTAAGCCCCGACTTCGCGAAAGGCTTCGCAACTCCAAGAACATCATCTTGTTTTTAAGTTCAGAGACAAGGCCGAGCAGAGCTCTCACTGAGGAGATAGAGTATGGGGTCGGTGTCTTGGGTCTTCCGGTCATTGTGGTTTACCCAGAGATTGGTCCCATTGATGCCGACGGCGGTCTTAGCCGCTTGGCGGTGGCTTTCAGAAAGCGGCTTCCTTCATTTGATAGGTTGATGGGCATTGTGCCGACGGTACATATCCCAATGAAGAAGCATTGCCTTGAAGAGGCGCTGAGTTGCAGAGACTACATGGTTCAGGCTAAACGTGAGCGCAGGGTGATTCCGCTTGTGATTTAACGCTGCTCGATACTTTCTCTGGTGGGGGAGCGATGGAGCCAGCTATTCGCTGGCTGCTCCTTTGTGCAGACTGAGGCGGATTGTGGCCTCTGGCGCCCTTTTTTCTTCCATAGCTTTTTGGCAGGAAAACGTGAGATATTATGTAAACACCAACTCAGAGCTTTGCGTAACATCACGTTTCGCCAATTGTAAAGAAGTCGAAACAATGGCGGGATAGGCTGTTCACTGTGAAATAGAGAGTCTTGCCAAGTGTCCGGCATCTTGGGCCAGGGGGTTTAGGCTCGATTTGCGAGTAAGGAGTAATGCGTTATGACAAATTTCGCAGACAACTACGGTTCCATGGTCTATAACGACCACACCATGAAGGAACTGCTTCCTAAGGACACCTATAAGACCCTTACGAAGACCATCAAGGACGGCGCCCCTCTGGATATCGAGGTGGCAAACGTCGTTGCTCATTCCATGAAGGAGTGGGCCATCAGCAAGGGCGCAACCCACTACACTCACTGGTTCCAGCCTCTGAGCGGCATCACCTCCGAGAAGCACGACGGCTTCCTGGAGCCCGTCAGCGACGGTACCGCTATCACCAAGTTCAGCGGCAAGGAGCTCATTCAGGGCGAGCCTGACGCATCGAGCTTCCCCAACGGCGGCCTGCGCGCAACCTTCGAGGCTCGTGGCTACACCGCTTGGGATCCTACCTCCTATCCTTTCATCAAGGATGAGGTTCTCTGCATTCCTACCGCATTCTGCTCCTACACCGGCGAGGCTCTTGATAAGAAGACCCCTCTGCTGCGTTCTATGAACGCCATCGACGAGCAGGCTAAGCGCGTTCTGACTCACTTCGGCGAGACTCCTAAGCGCGTGAACACCACCGTTGGCGCAGAGCAGGAGTACTTCCTGATTTCCGAGAAGGATTATGCAGCCCGTCAGGATCTGATTCTCACCGGCCGCACCCTCTTCGGCCACAAGCCCGTTAAGGGTCAGGAGCTCGAGGAGCATTACTTCGGTGCCATTCGCCCAACCGTGAACAACTTCATGAAGGAGCTCGATGACGAGCTGTGGGCACTGGGCGTTTCCGCAAAGACCAAGCACAACGAGGTCGCTCCCGCTCAGCATGAGCTGGCACCTATCTTCGCTAACTCCAACAGCGCTATCGACCAGAACCTCCTCACCATGGAGAAGATGCGTCTGCTGGCTTCCCACCACGGCCTGGTTTGCCTGCTTCATGAGAAGCCATTCGAGGGCGTGAATGGTTCTGGCAAGCACAACAACTGGTCTATCTCCTATGATTCCACCAACCTGCTCGATCCTGGCGACAACCCCATGGAGAACCTCCGTTTCCTGGTGTTCCTGACCGCTGTTATCGAGGCCGTCGATGAGTATCAGGAGCTGCTGCGCATGTCCGTGGCTTCAGCTGGTAACGATCACCGTCTGGGCGCCAACGAGGCTCCTCCTGCAATCATTTCCATCTTCCTGGGTGATGAGTTGGGCGCCGTTGTTGACTCCCTGATTAACGGCACCGACTACGTTGCTTCCGCTAAGCAGGCTATGGACCTGGGCGTTGCTGTTCTGCCTAAGTTCACCATGGACAACACCGACCGTAACCGCACCAGCCCCTTCGCCTTCACCGGCAATAAGTTCGAGTTCCGCATGCCTGGCTCCGAGGTGAACCTCTCCGACGCCAACATGATTCTGAACACCGCTATGGCAAAGAGCCTGAAGAACTTCGCTGACGCCATGGAGGGCAAGGAGGGCGATGACTTCCATACCGCAGCCCTCGTCTACATTAAGAAGACCCTCACTGACCATCAGCGCATCATCTTCAATGGTGATGGCTACAGCGATGAGTGGCCTGAGGAAGCAGCCCGTCGTGGTCTTGCTAACCACAAGAACACCGCCGAGGCTCTGCCTTGCCTGGTTGATCCTAAGAGCATCGAGCTCTTCGGTGAGTTCGGCGTTCTGTCCGAGTCTGAGGTTCGCTCTCGTTATGAGGTTAAGCTTGAGAAGTACAGCAAGCTGCTGAACATCGAGGCCAACACCATGATCCGTCAGGCCCGTCGCATGTACATCCCTGCCATCAACAACTACATGGGTGAGCTGGCAAGCGACGTTACCGCAGTTAAGGCCGTCATTGATGCTGACACCACTGCTCAGGAGACCCTGCTGAAGAGGCTGTCCGCTGGTTTGGCTGCTGCTTACGACGCTGTCGATCAGCTCGAGATCAAGCACAACGCAGCTCAGGCTGTTGAGGACGCACAGCAGCGCGCCAACATGTACGCCAACACCGTCATTCCTGCAATGGATGCTCTGCGCAACATCATCGACGACCTGGAGTGCATCACCGATCACGATTACTGGCCAGTACCTACCTACAACGACATGCTGTTCTACTGCTAATTGTTTGGCAGCGTGAGGCTGGGTTCGCGCGAAGGAGCGGCGGCCGAGAGCCTGCGCAAAAGAGCGCGATCGGCCGAAAGCCTGCGCGGATCAGCTGAAGGCCTGCGCAAATCAGCTGAGAGCCTGCGCGAAGGTACATAGGACCTGCACTAATTTAGAGCTGGGCATCGGAAATCCGGTGCCCAGTTTTTTTGTTGGGGACGCTGCGAAGCGATGTGTCCGATAGGTGAAGCTGCAGTTAGCTTAAGATTAGTTTCAGGTGAACATGGTTTTATAGAACCTGCCTGGGGGAGGTACTCATCCCCTTCCTCTACCTCCCCCAACCGCTTTTTAGCGATCTCCTTTTAGCACCCAGGCGTTCTCGGCGTCTGGGTGCACCTGCTTGCAGAGGGAAAAGCGTGGTTGGGCGTGAGGGTGCATCTGGGACGGTGCGAGGGCCGGAGTCCGTCCGCGCGCGAAATCGCAAGGTGCATCTAGGGTGGTGCGAGGGCCGGAGTCCGTCCGCGCGCGAAATCGCAACTTATTTGCAAGATTTGAAGTCTTGCCAGATCACTTTCTTTGCTTCAGCGGAAATCTATCGAGCTAGATTGCACGAACGATAGGAAATTCAGCACGAACTAAGGTTTGCGACCGCCGCGAGCTTTGTATTTGTCTGCTAAGACGCGAAATCTTGCATCGAGCGACGATTTTTCTGCGCTGACTTGGCTGGCTCGGTTCCGACTGGCTTTGTCGCCGCTAAAAACGCTTGCGCCAGCTTACCAAACGCTCGAGGTAGATCCGCCGCCGAAGGCAGAGCCGGTCAGGTCTGAGTAGCTGACGCCGGTGATGAACATGACCATGATCTCGAAGAAGATGCCTATGCCGAAGCCCACGAGTGAGTACAGGATGGCGTTGGTCTTTTTCTCGCTCGGTGCTTTGCGGGTTACGAGCCAGGTAATGAGCACGCCGAAGATGCCGAACAGGAAGCCGAGGATCGCATGGCCCCAGGGTATACCCGTAGGACCAGGATTGCTTTCGGGCTCTTTGTTTTCCTGCATATCGGTCATGAACAGCTGCTCCTTTCAGTAACCCGACTATTGTATAGCAGCGGGCAGGAGCCTATGGAATTCTCCACGCACCCAACATGAGGGCGGAGTGGAAGTGGGGCGGGTGGCATGGGACGGGCCGGGCTGCAGTGAGCCGGGCGGCACGGAACGGCCCAGGGCTGCAGCTGACCGGGCGGCACAGGACGGACCAGGGCGAAAACTAACCGTAGCAAGCGGGAACAGGCCACTCCGTTTGCCAGGTCTTGCGCCCCGTGAGAGAATGAAGCTTCTGACAAGGAGGCTGGCACCATGGCGTTCATGATGGCGTGTGAAAAAGTAAGCTTGGAATTCCCCACGAAGGATGTGTTCGATGGCATCACCGTTGGCGTTGAAGACGGCGATCGCATTGGCATCGTCGGCAAGAACGGCGACGGCAAGTCGACCCTTCTGAAGCTTTTGGCCAAAGAGCAGGAGCCTGATGACGGCCGCGTGCTCGCACGAGGCGGTCTGCGTATCGGCGTGCTGGGCCAGGGCGACCATCTGAACGATGAGGATACGGTGTGCCAGGCCGTGGTGGGGGATATCCCTGAGTACGAATGGGCCGCGGACCCACGCATTCGCTCTATCCTGGTGGGGCTTCTCTCCGACGTTCCCTGGGACGCCAAGGTGGGTAACCTTTCCGGTGGCCAGCGCCGTCGCACCGACCTGGCTCGTCTGCTCATCGGCGACTGGGACGTGCTGCTGCTCGACGAGCCCACGAACCACCTCGACATGCGTTCCATTACTTGGCTGGCAGATCATCTGAAGAGCCGCTGGTCCGCCAACGAAGGCGCCCTTCTGGTGGTGACCCACGATCGTTGGTTCCTCGATGAGGTGTGCCTGGACATGTGGGAGGTGCACGACCGCACTATCACGCCTTTCGAGGGTGGCTACTCCGCCTACATCCAGCAGCGCGTAGAACGCGACCGCGTGCAGGCCGTGACTGAACAGCGCCGTCGCAACGCTGTCCGCAAGGAGCTGGCATGGCTGTCGCGTGGCGCTCGCGCTCGTTCCACTAAGCCTAAGTTTCACGTAAAGGCAGCTCAGGAGCTGGTAGCCGAGGATCCTCCCGTCCGCGATTCCCTCGAGCTGAAGCGCCTGGCCATGCAACGTTTGGGCAAGCAGGTCATCGATCTCACCGACGTGTCCGTGTCCTATGAGGGCCACGAGGTGCTGAAGCATGTCGATTGGCTCATCGGCCCCGGCGACCGCGTCGGCATCCTGGGCAGCAACGGCGCGGGCAAGACTACGCTGCTGAACATCCTCAGCAGCCAACTGCAGCCTACGTCTGGCCGCGTGAAGGTGGGCAAGACCGTGAAGCTCGCCATGCTGAGCCAGCAGCTGAAGGAGCTCGCCCCCGTCGAGGACGACTACGTGCGCGTGGTGCTCAGCCGCTGCAAGACTCGGTACGTGGTGGACGGCGAGGAGCTGTCGCCTACGAAGATGCTGGAGCGCCTGGGATTCTCGAAAGACCAGTTCAACGCCTTGGTACGTGATCTGTCCGGTGGCCAGCGCCGCCGTCTGCAGCTGCTTTTGGTACTTATGGAAGAGCCCAATGTGCTCATCCTCGACGAGCCCGGCAACGACATGGACACCGACATGCTTGCGGTTATGGAAGACCTGCTCGATGCCTGGCCTGGCACGTTGTTCGTGGTGAGTCACGATCGCTATCTGGTGGAACGCGTCACTGACAATCAGTACGCCCTCATCAACGGTCATTTGCGCCACGTCCCTGGCGGCGTGGATGAATTCCTACAGCTGGAAGCCTCCCAGGAGGTGCTGTCAGGTCCTCCCAACAGTGTGTTTGCCCAGATGATGGGCCAGAATGATAGCGCTGAGCAAGATGATGCCGATGCCGACGCTCAGGAAGAAGCCAAGCCCAAGTATTCTGGCGGCGAGCTCTTCAAGATGCGCAAGGAGCTGGCGTCCCTTGAGCGTAAAGTGGCGACTCTCGAGGAGAAGGTTGCCGATGCGCAGAACGCCATGTTCGAGGTCGACCCGTCTGACTACATGGCTCTGGGCAAAGCCCAGGAAGCGGTAGACGAGCTGGTGGCCCAGAAGGAAGAGCTTGAAGAGCGTTGGATGCTTCTGGCGGAGGAGATTGGCGAATAGCCTCGTTGTTCGCTGGCTTTGCAGGGGTAAAGACGACCTTGCAAGCGATCTTCGTAAAGATAAAGAAATGGAAGATGCCGCGGGCTTTCGCTCGCGGCATCTTGTTTACGTGCGCCTTGAAAGGTTGTCGCACCAAGGAGACGACATTCGAGGGGGTGCCGTATCTGGGGACATTCCACGTGCGCTTTGAAAGGTTCCCGTTTAAGGGGCGCTAATCCATCCAGTTGGGGTCGCGCTTCTCGGCGAAGGCGGTCTCGCCTTCGTGGGCCTCGGGGGTCTGCTTGATGGCGCGGTCGCTTTCCACCATCATGCGCCAGCCGTCAGCAAGGTTCATGAAACTCTTGTCCATGCAGTCGTACAGCAGGAACTTGCTGCGGCTTACGGCAGCGGGGCTGTTGCGGAGAATGCGCTCGGCCAGGGCGATGGCGGTGTCAAGCACCTCGCCGGGCTCCGCAACGCGATTCACCAGGCCCCAGGACAGGGCGGTCTGAGCGTCGATCATGTCGCCAGTGAGCACCATCTCGGCTGCGAACTTCAGAGGGATAGAGCGGCCGATCTTCAGCAATCCGCCGCCGCCGGCAGCCAGCAGGCCCACGTGCACCTCGGGGAAGCTGATCATGCCATCGGAGGAGATGACGGCCAGGTCGCTGGCCATGAGGATCTCGCCGCCGCCGCCGACAGCCTTGCCGTTTACGGCGCTGATGATGGGCTTGGGGCAGAAGTGGCCGGTGAGGAAGGCGAAGCCGGCATCCTCATAGCCAACGGGTGGATGCTGCACGCCTGCCGCGACTTCCTTCAGGTCGGAGCCGGCGCAGAAGCAATTGCCGGTGTTGGTGAGGATCATGACACGCAGCTCGGGGTTGCTCTCGTAGTACAACGTGACGTTCTTCAGATCCTCCCACATCTGGGTGCTGAGAGCGTTGCGGGCCTCGGGCCTGTTCAGGGTGACGATGAAGATGTGTTTGCGCTCTTCGACGAGTAGGGTTTCGTATTCCATGTCCGACCTCCTTGCGCTGTGGGAGCTCCACTTGCTGTTTCGGTAGGTTTACTACCGCTGCTATTCACGTGCTTCCATTGTAGAAAAAGAGGCGTTATCCCAGGTAAACAAGGGAGTAATAGCGCAATGCGCCCGTTATGAACGGGAGTAATGAGTGCTGTCGGGCGTGCTTGACTATTTGGAATGGAAGCCCGATGTGCGGACGTAGACAATCGCAGCGCCGATGGCGGCAGCGATGGTGTCCACGGCCCAGTCGGCGGGGTCGCAGCTGCGGGAGGGGACGAAGATCTGGTGCAGTTCGTCGGTGATGCCGTAGCCGCTGGCGATGACCAGGGCCAAGATAGCGGCTTTGCCGGGGGAGACGTGTAGGCGCAAAGCGTTGGCCAAAAGGATGCCGAAGATGAGGAACTCGGTGAAGTGGCCGACGGGGGAGACGTCTACCGGATGACCAAACAGGCTTTCAGCGGCAGTTGCCAACCAGGCCTTTACCAGGGAGATGATGCCGGAATCGTGGTCGAGCTGAGAGCCGGTGTGGGCGCTCATGAAGAAGATGAAGCCCGCCATGAGGGCGACCGCAACCCATGAGCCTACGACAAACGTAGTGCTGGGTTTTTGCTTTGTGGCGCTGGGTTTGTTTTTCGCAGCGTTTGGGAACGAGCCATTCTCGCCTGGCGTGACAGGGCGAGGAACATCGTAGGTGGGTTCGGTTTGTTCGGAGCGTTCTTCCATGGCTTACGAGGCTACGCTATCTGATTCCTGCGAGGGAGCAGGCGATAAGAAGAAGGATTAAGAACCCACAATTAAGGATCGTGAACGTTTTCAGGTAGGAGCCGGTCGAGGGCAGGGCGGTGCTGGCCGAGGGCAGGGCGGTATCGGTTGAAGATGGGCTGGCGCTGGCCGAGGGCAGGGCGGCGTCGGCCGAGGGCAGGGTGGTATCGGTTGAAGATGGGCTGGCGCTGGCCGAGAACGGACCAGCATTGTTCGAGGCCGAGGACGAGTTGGCGTCGCGGAGGGCGCGGTAGTGGTTCAGAGTGATGAGGCTTGCCAGAGAGCCCACGATAGTGCCGGCGCCGCCGATGTTCACGCCCACGAGCAGGGCAGGCCAGTTCTCCGTGAAGGGTGCCAGCAGCACTGCGGAGGGAACGTTGGAAATCACCTGGCTTGCCAGCGCGCTCACCACCAGGGCGTTTTGCTGCAGGAGCTCAGCGGCTGCCATCTGCACTTCGGGCATGCGGGCCAGGTTCCCCGAGAAGATGAAGAAGAACAGAAAGGTCAGCAGGAGGCTCCAGTCTAGTTCGGCGAGGGCGCGCTTGTCGGCGATGATCAGGGCCAGCGCCACGATGATGGTGCTGATCTGGAAGGGAATCAGGCGGAAGACGCTTGCCAAGGTCAGCAGGAAGAGCGCCGCGTAGAGGACGTTCTTTGCGGTGGTAGAGGTGGCAAGCGCAGCGGGGCTGGGTGCGGGGATGCTGGAGGTGGCAAGCGCAGCGGGGCTGGAAGCGGTGGGCTGCGCGGGGTCGGGTGCGGGGATGCTGGAGGTGGCAGGCTGCGCGGGGGTAGGCGCAGCGGCGCTGGGCGAGGGTTGTTCGGGAGCGGATACGCTGGTGGTGGAAGCGGTGGCCTCGGGGACTGCGGCGGCGCCTCGTTGCACCGCGTGCTTAGCGGCGGCGATGGGCTGGGGCTTCACCAGAAGGAAGCAGCACAGAGCGAGGGCCGCTGCGGAAAGGGCGAAGGGGAGGGCCATGGTGGCGAGGAAGGCCAGCGGGTCTATCTCGAAGCGGGAGAAGAGGAACAGGTTCTGGGGATTGCCGAAGGGCATGACCATGCCCAGGAGATTTGCGGAAAGGGTTTGCAGCACGAAGGTCACGGGAATGAGACGGGCGTGACCTGCGGATTGCAACAGCAGGGCCGCCAAGGGCAACATCATGATGAGGGCCAGGTCATTGGTGATAAACATAGAGATGAGGCCCGTGATGGCAACCAGACCCGCAACGGCGGAGCGGGTGGTTTTAAAGCCGCGCAGCAGGTAACGGGTGATGGTGCTGAAGAAGCCGGTGTGACGCAGGGCGGCAACGACGGCCAGGATGCTTCCGAGGCAGCAGATGGTGCGCCAATCGAAGTAGGCGGCATAGGCCTCGTCGGGCGGAACGAGGGCCATGGTGACCAGGGCGGCAACGCTGGCGATGAGGGTCACGGCGTTGGCTTTGGCGAAGGCGATGATGCTGTTCTCGGCGTGTTCTTCCACTTCTTCTGTTCTCTGCAACTTTGGTCTTGTTTGGGTAGCTGGCACCATGTGGGCATATAATGAGCAATCGAGATTAGTCAAGCGTAGGAAGTGACGAACATGACGAAAATCGGACGCAATGATCCCTGCTGGTGCGGCAGCGGTAAGAAGTATAAGAAATGCCACGCGGCATTCGACGCAAAACTCATGGATCCCGCCTTTAACGGCCATCCTGTTCCTGACCATCGGCTCATCCTCAGCGCCGAGCAGATCGAGAAGATCAAGGCTTCCGCTGCGGTGAACAAGGGCGCTCTCGATTACGTGGCTGAGCGCATTGGCGTGGGCACCACCACCCAGGAGATCGACGATTGGGTACATGAGTACACCGTCAGCCACGGCGCCATCCCTGCCCCTCTGAACTACGAGGGCTACCCCAAGAGCGTCTGCACCTCTATCGATGAGGTGGTGTGCCACGGTATCCCCAGCTCGGATAGGGTGCTGAAGGAAGGCGAGATCGTAAACGTCGACTGCTCTACCATTCTGGACGGCTACTATTCCGACTCTTCCCGCATGTTCTGCATCGGCGTGGTGTCCCCCGAGAAGAAGCGCCTGGTAGAGGTTACGCGCGAGGCCATGTACAAGGGTCTCGAGGCTGTGAAGCCCTACGGTTTCGTGGGCGACATCGGTGCTGCCGTGAAGGCCCATGCCGAGGCAAACGGCTACAGCGTGGTTCGCGAGCTGGGCGGTCATGGCGTTGGTCTGGAATTCCACGATGACCCCTTCGTGAGCCATGTGGCCGATGCCGGTGAGGGCATGGTGCTGGTGCCTGGCATGATGTTCACCATCGAGCCCATGATCAACATGGGCGAGGCCGACGTGTGGTTCGACGATTCCGACGGCTGGACGGTGCGCACCGTCGACGGCCAGCCCTCTGCTCAGTGGGAGATTCAGGTGCTGGTGACCACTGAGGGCTACGAGGTAATTTCTGATTAAAGATGGAAGCGCCGCCTGCACTGCAGCGCGGTAAAGCGTAAGCTAGGCATATGGCTCGCGGCGACGCTGGAGGGCGTCGCGGCGCCGTCTTCCACCGTGAAATGAAAGGAAGCAACATGAAGCAGATTCACACCGAGCAGGCTCCTGCAGCTCTGGGTCCCTATTCACAGGCCATCGTGGCAGGTGGCATGGTGTACGTGTCCGGTCAGCTGGCCATTGTTCCCGAGACTGGCGAGCTGGTGCAGGGAACCATCACCGAGCAGACCGCCCGCATCGCTCAGAACCTGTCCGCCATTTTGGAAGAGGCCGGATCTGGCCTGGCCAACGTGGTGAAGAGCACCTGCTTCATGGCTGACCTGGCCGATTTCGCCGAGTTCAACGCCGAATACGCCAAGCATTTCACGTCTAACCCTGCCCGCGAGTGCGTGCAGGTTGCCGCTCTGCCTAAGGCTGCCCAGCTGGAGGTTTCTGTTATCGCCACCCTGAACGAGGAGTAAGCCATGCCCATCCGCATCCCTGACGCCCTTCCCGCTCGCGCCCAGCTCGAGGAGGAGAACATCTTCGTTATGACGGAGCTGCGCGCTATCAGCCAGCGCATCCGTCCTCTGCGCGTTCTCGTCCTGAACCTGATGCCTCTGAAGCTCGACACCGAGCTGCAGCTTCTGCGCAAGCTCTCGAACACGCCGCTGCAGATTGAGGTGCAGTTCATGTACACCGCAACTCACGTGGCGAAGAACGTGCCCGAGGGTCATCTGTCCTCCTTCTACACCACCTTCGATGAGGTGAAGGGGCAGCACTTCGATGGTCTGATCATCACCGGCGCACCTGTAGAGAAGATGGCGTTCGAGGATGTAGATTACTGGCCCGAGCTCTGCGAGATCATGGACTGGAGCCAGACCCACGTGCATTCTACCCTGCACATTTGCTGGGGCGCTCAGGCTGGCCTGTACCGTCACTACGGCATTGGCAAGTACTTGCTCGACGAGAAGATGGCCGGCGTTTTCAAGCACAAGGTGCTGAAGCCCTACAGCCCGCTGGTTCGCGGCTTCGACGATTACTTCATGGCCCCTCACTCTCGCCATACCACGGTGAGCGACGATGCCATCATCAACCATCCCGACCTGGAGCTCATCGCCACGTCCGAAGAAGCTGGCGCCTTCATCGTGAAGTCGAAGGACAGCCGCAACTTCTTCGTCATGGGTCACCCCGAGTACGATCGCGACACCCTGAAAAACGAGTACTTCCGCGATCTGGGCAAGGGCATGAACCCTGCGGTGCCCAAGCACTACTTCCCCGATGACGACCCTGAGCAGGAGCCTTGGCGCTCCTGGTGCGCTCACGGTCAGCTGCTGTATACCAACTGGCTGAATTACTACGTGTACCAGACCACCCCATACGATCTGAGCAAGGCCGGCGTGAAGTTCACCGACTTCGACAGGGGAGAGCGCTACCTGGTCTCCGTTGTGGGTCGCAATCAGGTGGGCATCTTGGCCGGCGTGTCCTCGGTGCTGGCAAACCTGGGCGCGAGCATCGACGACATCAGCCAGGATGTGGCCGACAGCTCCTTTAGCATGAGCATCGTGGTTCGCTTCGAGAACCGCGAGGTCGACCTTACCGCCGTAAAGCAGTTCCTTGCCGATGCAGGCAAGGATCTGGGCGTGAAGATTAACCTGTTCAGCGCCTCTATTTAAGCTTTGGAAGGCGGCGGAATCCTGCCGCATGATATAGGGATGCCGAGAAGATTCTCGCATCCGCACCCGTCACAATAAGGCGTCGGGAGAGACCGAGCCTGGCCGCACTCGCTTCGCTCTGCGAAGGCCAGTCTCAGCCCTCCCGACGCCTCGTCGCGTTTACGCAGCAAATTGCCGAGGCCCCTTTCATTCGGCGGCGAATCGTTGCCCCCCTTGCATTCGGCGGTAAGGCGTCCGAGCTTTGCCTGTTTATGTTTGGCTGTGGTGGTTGGAAATGAACTATATGTGCGATTTCCCAAAGGGAAATCGGCTCAATTGGTTAGAAAACGACTATGTGCCAAGAAGGTCGCATCGATCTGGTGGTAGACAAGTGCACCATGTCCCTGGACGACTAACGAGTGTGTGCTGGCGTCCGCAATCGCCCAGCGATGCGGACGCTATGCGTGCCGGTCAGAGATGATGTTGGTCTGACTCGCGATAACAAGCAGGTTGAGCGCAAAGGAGAAGCCATGAAGTCCGTTCTGAAAATTAAGGATGACATCCTGCAAGACAACGCCAAGGAAGCCCAGGGCATCCGCCAGCGTTTGGCGGAGTCGGGCACCTACATGGTGAACCTCATGGCGTCTCCCGGTGCTGGCAAGACTTCCACCATCCTGGCGGTGGTGAAGGAGCTGCAGCAGGACGTGACCTTCGCGGTGATCGAAGGCGACATCGAGTCCTTCGTCGATTCCGAGAAGGTGAAGGAGGCTGGCATCACCGCCGTGCAGATTCGTACGGGAGGCGCCTGCCACCTGGATGTTCCCATGGTGGAGCCCGCCCTCGACCTGCTCGACCTTCCTTCCACCGACTGCGTGTTCATCGAGAACATCGGCAACCTGGTGTGTCCTGCGGAGTTCGACCTGGGTGCGGATCTGAACATGATGATTCTTTCGGTGCCCGAGGGCCACGACAAGATTCTGAAGTATCCCCTCATGTTCAGCATGTGCGACGTGCTGGTAGTGAACAAGGCCGATTACCTGCAGCTGCCCTCCAATAATTTCGATGTGGAATTCCTCACCGAGCGCATGAAGGCCATTAATCCCGAGGCCAAGGTGTTCGTCATCAGCGCCTATGCCGGTGACGGGGTTCCGGAGCTGGCCGCTTGGTTGAAGGACCAGGTGCACGCGAAGCGGGGTTGAGGCCATTCGCGAGCTGGGCGCTGCTCAAACGGATCTGCCATGCCTAGTGCAACCTGGGGAAATTAGAAACTAGGTTGACGCTGATATATAGACAAATGCCCATGAAAAGGCCGTCTTTCCTTAGAGATTCTAATAAGGGAGGGCGGCCTTCCCCATGGCATAAAGAATTGTCGTACATTAGCATTTTACGTGTGGCTGTTTGTCTGTTGCCTATTGGCTGCATCGCGCACTGGCGACCTTGCGGGCATCGATATGACATCGCGCACTGGCGACTTTGCGGGCGTCGATATGGCGTCGCACATCGACAATCTGCATGAGCTGCTGATTGGCTACATTTCGGAAGAGGGGAAGGTATCCATGCTAGAGGGCGTTCGCTTCGGCTATATGGAAGGCGAGGATGGCGTGAGGATTCACGTCACGGTTCTTGGCGAGGGAGAGCCTCTGCTGCTCATTCATGGTTACCCAGAGACCTCCGCTATGTGGAACAAGGTAGCTCCCGAGCTTGCGAAGCGCTATACGGTGGTCGCCTGCGACCTGCGAGGATATGGCGAGTCCGATAAGCCTCACGCCCAGCCCGATCACTATACCTACTGCAAGAAGATGATGGCTGCCGACCTGGTGAAGGTCATGCATGGCATGGGCTATGACCGCTTCGCCGTTATGGGCCACGACCGTGGTGCCCGCGTTGCCTATCGCATGGCTCTTGAATGGCCTGAGGTCGTTTCTAAACTGGTGCTCCTCGACATCGTTTCTACCATCGACATGTATGGCTGCGGACATCCTGACCTGTGCAAGGCCATCTTCCACTGGTACTTCCTGCCTCAGGAGGAGCCCTTGGTAGAGAACCTCATCATGGGCGATAGGGTGGCGTACCTGAACAAGCAGCTGGGAATCTCCGCTCCTCCCTGGGAGGACGAGGAGGCTGCGAAGTTGTACCCCGATGAGGTGTACCGGGAGTATGACAACTGCTTCGACGCCCTGAGTGTGCATGGCACCACCGAGGATTATCGCGCCGGCTACACCTGGGATCGCAAGCACGACGAGTGGGCCCTGGCGGAAGGCCGCAAGATCACGGCTCCCACTATGGCCATTTGGGGCTCGAAGGGCCTGGTAGAGAAGTACTTTGACCCCATCGAGTGCTGGAGCAAGTACTGCACGGACTTGCGCGGTTGCACGGTCGATTCCGGTCATTTTATTCCTGAGGAGAACCCCGAGGGTCTGCTGCAGGCGCTGAAGGGCTTCTTGCTGTAGGAGTTTGCTCCTGAGCTTTCGCAGGTTCCCGGCGCGGTGGCTGCGTCTGTGAAAGGTATGGAACGCGAGGCTGGCTTTTGCCAGCCTCGCTTCGTTTGCGGGCAAGAAGGCAACCTCGCTTTCGACGCGGTGCGATTAATTCCATTGCATTCGGTAAAACCGATAACTGGTTACATTCATAGTGAAAAGCAATTGCCTATATTCCTCTTGTTATCGGAATTAACGATAACAGCCCATGAAATAGCCGTAGGATTCGGTTATGTTCATTTCGGGTAAGGTAAGTGCATCGAAAGAAACGCTTATCGCACCTACCCGAGAGGACACCCATCATGGCTAACAACTACAAGTTCGAGACCCTGCAGCTTCACGTGGGACAGGAGAACCCTGACCCGGCAACCGACGCTCGCGCCGTCCCCATCTATCAGACCACGTCCTATGTGTTCCGCAACTCCCAGCACGCAGCTGACCGCTTCGGTCTGGCTGATGCCGGCAACATCTACGGACGCCTCACCAACTCTACCCAGGGCGTGTTCGAGGATCGCATTGCTGCTCTGGAAGGTGGCGTTGCCGGTCTGGCCGTAGCTTCTGGCGCTGCAGCCATCACTTACACCATTCAGGCTCTGGCTCAGGCAGGTGACCACGTTGTTGCTCAGAAGACCATCTACGGCGGCACCTACAACCTGCTGGCTCATACTCTAGCCGACTTCGGCATTCAGACCACCTTCGTCGATGCCCACAACTTGGCAGAGGTGGAGGCAGCCATTCAGGACAACACCACCCTGGTATACCTTGAGACCCTGGGCAACCCCAACTCCGATATCCCCGATGTAGACGCCATCGCCGAGCTGGCCCACTCCCATGGTCTGCCTGTGGTGGTAGACAACACCTTCGGCACTCCTTACCTGTTCCGTCCTCTCGAGCACGGCGCTGATATCGTGGTTCACTCCGCCACGAAGTTCATCGGCGGTCATGGCACCTCTCTGGGCGGCGTCATCGTCGATGGCGGCTCCTTCAACTGGGCAGACCACGCTGACAAGTATCCCCAGATTGCCGCTGCCAACCCCAGCTATCACGGCGTGAAGTTCACCGACGCTGCCGGCCCCGCTGCCTTCGCCACCTATGTTCGCGCCATCCTCCTGCGCGACCAGGGCGCAACCATCAGCCCCTTCAACGCCTTCCTGCTGCTGCAGGGCACGGAGACCCTCTCCCTGCGCATCGAGCGCCACAACGAGAACACCAAGGCCATCGTCGAGTACCTGAACAATCACCCCAAGGTTGCCAAGGTGAATCACCCCTCTCTGCCTGATCACCCTGATCACGAGCTGTATGAGAAGTACTTCCCCAACGGCGGTGCCTCTATCTTCACCTTCGAGATCGTCGGTGGCCAGGAAGCTGCATGGCAGTTCATCGACAACCTAGACATCTTCTCCCTGTTGGCCAACGTGGCTGACGTGAAGTCTCTGGTCATTCATCCTGCAACTACTACCCACTCCCAGCTCACTCCTGAGGAACTGGCAGACCAGAACATCACGCCTTCCACCATTCGCCTGTCTGTGGGCATCGAGAACATCGACGACCTCATCGCCGCTCTCGATAAGGCCTTCGACGCAGTGCAGTAAGGTTGGCAGATCCTATGCGAAGGGGGCTTCGATCCTTGCGGATCGGAGCCCCCTCTGCTTTCCCGGCCGTAGGTTAAAAAGAAAGGCCCCGACTCTTGTGAGTCGGGGCCTCGCCTATTGTCTCGTGCGGTTGCGTCTTACGCTTTGCGCAGTTAAGTCTTACGCTTTGCCGGTTGCTTCTCGCTTTGCGCGGTTGCGCCTTACTCAGCGGAGAGCAGGGTGATCTCGAAGTTCAGGTCCTTGCCTGCCATCTCGGAGTTCATGTCGAAGACGGCGAACTGGTCGTCGACGGAGACAACCTTGGCCTGGAAGGGCTGGCCGTCAGCGGTGGTGAGGATCACCATGCCGCCTACAGGCAGCTGCTCAGCGTTGGGGATGCCGGCAACGGGGATCTTCTGAACCAGGTCCTCGTTGTAGGGGCCGTATGCCTCATCGCAAGGGATGTGCACGTTCACGGTCTCGCCAACTTCCATCTTCTCGACTGCTGCGTCGAAGCCCTTGATCATCTGGCCAGCCATGCAGATGAACTCCAGAGGGGTAGAGCGGTCATAGGAGGAGTCGAACTTGGTGCCGTCGTCGAGGGTGCCGATGTAGTGTACGGCTACCTTCTTGCCTGCGTTGCTCATAGGGTTGTCCTTTCTTTTGCGCTGAACTGCAGGGATCAGCGTGGTTTCTGCTTGCTGTGATCGGCGCGGGTCCGCCACGGTAGGTTGCGCTTTCGAAAGCGCGTTGGGCGGCTGACGATGGGCCAGCCGCGGGATTCTGCGGGTTACTGAATCATGGTGAGACCAGCGAGGGTTGCCTGCTGGAAGCACAGGGTGGTCAGCTCCTCGATCTCCTTCTGGTCCTCGCGGTTCAGGTTCAGCTTAGAGGTGATGTGCAGCTGCTCGGCCATGCGGGATACGGGCTTGCCGTAGACGGTGGCGTCGAAGCCCTTGCTCATGAGCTCGAGCTTTGCCAGCTGAATGTCGCGCTCGGTGACGTCGCCGAACATGCGGTCGAGGTCGTTCAGGGAGTTCTGGGAGGAGAACAGGCCCTTCACGAAGGTGGCGAAGGCCACGGCGAAGTCCCAAGGCAGGGCGTCAGGGGTGCGAATTTCTACAAAATTGGTGAGACGAGCGTCGGGGAACACCATAGAAAGGGCGTGCTCGACGTCGGGGGTCTTCATGGCCTTGTCGGCGTAGATCTCGCCGAAGGTGCGGGTGTCCTCTACCCACTTGCCCTTGCTCTTGTACACGATGGCGGGAGTATCCAGAACGTACTCGGCGTACTTGGCCAGGGTGAAGTCCTCGTCGAAGAGGCCGGGGATAGTGCCCACGCGGTCGCGGTCGACGGCATTCCAGACCAAAGAGCGGACCATGTGGTGCTCGCGGGGCTCAGCCTCGAACATGATGGAGTTGTCGGCCAGCAGGGACAGGATAGGGGCCAGAGCGGAAGCCAGGCGCAGCTTGTGGATGCAGTCCTCCTCGGAGGAGTAGTCGATGCTGATTTGGGTGGCGGCCATGTTGCGCATCATGCACATGCCGTAGCCGCTCTTGGTGAGGAAGTACTTGTCCATGGCCTCGTAGGGCTCGTAGGGAACCAGCTCTACATCCATGGCCTCCTCGTTCAGGCCGTAGCCCATGGCCAGGATCTGCATGCCCTTGGGCTCGATGATGTCCTTCAGGGCGTTCTCGAAGTTTTCGAAGAGGGTGTTGGCCATCTCGGTGTTGATGAAGGGGCCGGCGCAGTACTGAATCTGGCCGCCGGGCTGGCAAACCACTTCCTCGGTGACGCCGGTGTAGTTGCGGGACATGCGGATGACCTGGTCCTGGGAGTTGCGGACTACGTCGGAATAGTCCTCAGCCAGCTCCTCGAGGATGTCGGCGATGCCGTTGTCCTCGGTGTAGGATACGCGGGAGCCGTCATCGGAGTGGATGATGAAGTGCTCGAGCTTAATGCCCACTCGGCACAGATTGGGGATCATGGTGCGGGTGATGTACTTGGTGATTGCCTCGATGTTCTGCTCGCGGCAGGGCTGATCAGTGCTTGCCATAGATATGCTGCTCCTGACGTGAAAAGTGTCGTTGTGCTTATAGGGTGCAAGGAGCCGTTGGGCTCTTAGCAGCCACCCATTTTAACGTATGTGGGTACAATGGAAGACTAAGCGCTGAGAAACCTCTATATTTGCAAGGTTACGGTGGAAGAGGGCGCTGCGCGGGCTTTTGCAAGCGGACTGAGCAGCGCGTCTTGCGAGTGATCGCG
>JAQXVU010000008.1 GCA_029225085.1 Eggerthellales bacterium
CGGGCGGTGTTCAGGGCTCCCCCAGCCGTCTCGGGCACATCGTAGCCCAAGCGCTTCAGAGGCGTGCCATGCCAGCACTGCACATATACCTGGTCTGCGCGGGGCATCACGTACTCGGGCACGCGGTTGTTCTGCACCCAATACTTGCAGGTGGCAAAGGTCCGAAAGTACTCCTCGGAGTCTCGCTTCACCAGCTTGGCGCGCTGCAACTGGGGAATCTTCGACGCGCCTTCCAACGCATCGCCCATAAAGGACCAGTAGAACGTGAAGTCGTCGAAACGGCTGTCAGCGCACATGGCCTCATAGATGGCTCGAGGCGAGCAGGCGTACTTCCTGCCACCGAAGGCCTCGAAGACCACGCACTTGGGGTTCGTGGCAGACGCCGCAGAGAGCTTCTCGTACTTCTTCTGCTCCTGCGCCCAGTAAACGTTTCGCATGCCTCGCAGGGCGGGAACGTGCTTGCAGACAGCCCGTCCCACCTCTTTCACAAGGCCCATGAAGGAGGAATCCGTGCGCATAACGCTAGTCCTTCAGCTCCTTCTTCACGTCAGTGGTAGAAATGCCCTCGGTGCGATCGAGGTACACCACCTCGCAGTAGTCCTTCAGGTACTCAAAGCGGTCAGAACCGGCCCAGTCGCCGCCCATGACCACCACGTCGATGTCGTACTTCTTCACGTCCTCGATCTTCTGCTCCCAGCTCTGCTCGGGAATCACCAGGTCGACGTAGCGAATAGCCTCGAGCATCTCCTTGCGCACACCATAGGAGTAGAAGCTGCTCTTGCCCTTGCCCGCGTTGAATTCATCGGTGGAAAGAGCCACTACCAGGTAATCGCCCAGCTCAGCGGCGCGCTTCAGCAGGCGGATGTGGCCGTAGTGCAGCAGGTCGAAGGTTCCGTAGGTCAGCACACGGCGAAGGCCCTTGTAGTCCTCGCCTGCAGAGAAGCGGACACCGGGGGTGCTATTCTCCTGACTCATCGTTGCTCTCCTTCTCGTTGTTCTTAACGTTGCTCTCGCTGTTTATAGGATGGGTAACCAATGCACGCTCATGGTGATGGTGTCGGTGGTAGTAGTGACGCAGCACGGGCTCGAAGATGTGCAGCTTGCCCAAGATGAAGATGGAAATCAGCACCAGGGCCGCGAACACCACACCCACGATGATGCCATGGGTGGTGCTCATGATGTAGGCGCCGATGCCCAACAGGGTCGTCCAACCATAGACGATGAGCACTGCCCTGCGCACCGAGAAGCCCTCGGCCAACAGGTGATGGTGCAGGTGCTTCTTATCAGCCTGCTGAATGGGCTGATGATGGTACAGGCGCCTGATGATGGCCGCCGCGGTATCCATAATGGGAATGGCGGCGATAATCAGAGGCACTACCATGAGGATGAAGGTGGGGGAACGCATAACGCCCAGCAGGGAGATGACAGCCACCATAGCGCCCAACGTCAGCGATCCCGAGTCTCCCATGAAGATAGATGCTGGGTTGAAGTTGTAGCGCAGGAAGGCCAGACAGGCGCCCAACAGGATGATGCTGAGCATAGCCGTTTCTTCCAGACCCTTGCCAAAGGCGATGGCGAACAAGAAGCCCGAGGAAATGGCCACGATGCCCGCAGCAAGACCATCCAGACCATCGATGAGGTTGATGACGTTCATGAAGGCCACCAGGTAGAAAACCGTGAGCGGGTAGGCGAACCAACCGAAGAGGATGAAGCCGTCGCCCACAGGTGCGCGCACCGCCGAAAGCAGAATGCCCGACGCCACGATGATGCAGGCACCCAGGATCTGGCCCAGGAGCTTGTACTTGGGGCGCAGGGACTTCACGTCGTCGATAGCGCCGGTAAGGGCGATGACGAAGATGCCGATCATGACGCCCAGGTGGTTCACGCGGCCCTGGTGGCTATGCACGTAGAAGCCGGCCCAACCCAAGAACACCTCGCCGATGACCTCGAAGATAATGGCGGCGAAGATGCCCGCGCAGATAGCCACGCCACCCATACGGGGCGTGGGGACCGTGTTCACGCGACGAGCGGAGGGGTAATCGACAGCATCGAGGCGAATGGCCAGTTTACGCACCAAGGGCACGCAGATATAGGCCACCAAGAAGGCGACCAAGCCAAGCACCAGGAAATGTCGCAGCGTGATACCCACGCTAGTCCCTACTCTCGTAGAAGGCTACGGCATCGTCGATAGGACCCTCATAGATGTTGCGGCCCTTTTCGAGCACGATACCCCGCTGGCAAAATTGCTTTGCGGAAGAGAGGGAATGGGTCACGAACAGCACGGTGACGTCCTCCCCCTTCAGAAGCTCACGGACCCGCTTCAGGCACTTCTTCTTGAAAGTCTTGTCGCCTACGGACAGCGCCTCGTCTACCACCAGAATATCTGGCTTAATGGAAGACGCGAAGGCGAAGCCCAGGCGAGCGCGCATGCCACTGGAATAGGTGCGCATAGGCTGGTCGATGTAGTCGCCCAGCTCCGCAAAGTCGATGATAGCGGGCTCTAGCTCGGCAATCTCCTCCTTCGACAGGCCCCAGAGCTTGCCGCGGAAGGCGATGTTCTCGCGACCGGTGAGCTTGCGGTCGAAGCCGGCGGAGAGCTCGAGCAGGGCGCTGACGCGACCGTGCACTTCCACCGTACCATGGGTGGGATAGCACACGCCGGTGATCATCTTCAGCGCGGTAGACTTGCCCGCGCCGTTGTTGCCCAGGAAGGCCACGGACTCGCCCCGCTTAATCTGGAAGGACAGATCGTCGCTGGCACGGCGGGTCTTGTACTTCACCTTGCGGCTGAACAGGCCCGCAAGGCGAGCGCGGTCGGAGCTGTAGAGCTTATAGAACTTCGACACGTGATCGAAGCTGATGGCAATGTCGTGGCTGGCGTCCTCGTCACGAATGATGACGGGCTCGGGCAGCTTGCTGAGTTCCTTAGAGGACATCGGCGATATCCTTCCTCGTACGATGGAAGAAGTACAGGGCGCAAACTGCAGTCAGTGCGAAGACAAAGACGAATGGCAGGTACAGGTCAGGGCTCTCCCACACCCACTGCTGATAGTAGATGGCGTCGCGGAAGGCCGTGGCAAAGGAAGCCACGGGGTCGAAGGCCAGGATGGTCTGTAGGATGGGGATGTCGAGGCCACGTACGTTGAAGATGATGCCCGACAGCCAGAACAGAGGCGTGCTGAGCACCTTCATGAGGTTTGCGAAGTCCTTGCTAAGGGCCGACAGGGGCGAGGTCATGAGGGAGAACAGCGTCCAGAACAGGAACATGACCAGGTATATGACGGGCACCTGCAAGAGGTAGATACTGCGATTTAAGCCCGTGACCAGGCACACCACCACCACGATGCCCACCAGGGCCATGTTCACCAAGAGCTGAGCCAAGGTGTAGAAGGTGCTGATGACGGACACGGGGAAATGCAGCTTGTTCACCAAGTAGCTGTAGCGGCTATACACGTTAGAACCGGTGTTGATCATGGTCTGCATGAAGAACCAGGGGAACAGACCTGCGGCCAGCCACAGCATGAAGGGGCCGTCACCGCCGGTGGTCTTGCCAGCACGGAGGCCGATTTCCAGAGCGAACCAGAAAACCAGAATGTAGATGGCGGGCTTCACGAAAAGCCAGATCCAGCCAAAGCCGGCGCCACGAACGTCCTTGCGGATGTCCGTCAGGGCCAAGCCAGGAATCTGCTTCAAGTATTCCATGTGCTCTTTGAATATCAGGCGCAGGGTCTCTAGCATCCCGAGACCTCGTTTCCGCAGCCAAACAGCAAACCGTGCTCCTACTCTATGCCTTCAGGCAGCCCTGCAAATACTCGGCAATGGCTTGCGAGCAGCGTGCAGGAACAACCTGAAAATACTCTTCAACGAACGCAGAGAACCCATCTCCCCCTTTTCGGGAAGATGAGAAGTCAGCGCTGATCCGCTTCGCCAGCTCCCCCGCATCGGTAGAAGACGCCTCGGGGAAGGCGGTGAGAAGATCTATGTTCAGACCGGGCGACTGGCGATATGCACATACGTCCGGAATGTAAAAGTATACCGCTCTCTGCAGCAGTCCTGCTTCAAAAGCCACGGCAGAGTAGTCGGTAATCACGTAATCGACCAATCCCAGCAGGTCGATGGTAGAGGCGCCCCGCACCACATGCAGGAAGTCATAGGTCGCCAGCAGGGATTCGTCGAAGGAATTGTCGAGGGGATGAGCCGCCACCACCAGGTTGAGCTTGTCGCCGTCCCAGGATTCCGCCAGGGCTTTTACGTAGTCCGTGAGCCAATTCTCATAGCCTGCGCCCTTGCGCAGCGTAGGCGCATACAGCACACAGGGACGATCAGTCAGGAAGGGGTACTTCTCGGCAAGGTCGGCCATGCGGCGGGCGCGAGGGGATGCGGGGTCCGCGTCCCGCAGATAGTCGATGCGAGGGAGGCCCAAGGGAACGATGGCATCCTCAGGGTAGCCAAAGGCTTCGGAATACCAGGGCGCCGCAGCGGCACCACCGGCGATAATGGTGTCGTAGTTGCGGTGCATGCGGGCATCCTGAGCCGCCTTCTCCGAGCGGCCAGCTGCCGTGCCAACGGACTGGTAGCCGAACTTCTTCACGGCACCTAGGGCATGCCACATCTGTACCACGGTAACGCCTGGGCGCTTATCGGGGATGCAGACGGCGGGAACGTAGCCATCTACCACCACGACCTGGGAGGTCATGGCATAGCGCAGCTGGCGTAGCGTGCCAGTAACGAAGGAGAGCTTGTTCTTAGTCTCAGGCTCATTGATGCACACCGCCACTTCCGTGTCAGGGTACTGACGATGAATCTCGGCGATGAGCAGGCGGTAGTCGAGGGAGAGATTAGAGGATTGGCGGGACAGGAACACGATGCGCCGCTTCAGAGGGAAGAGGCAGATGACCTTGGCAAACAGGCGCAGTACGAGCGCCATGAGCTTCATCATGCGGGTTCCTCCTTCCCTATCCCTGCAAGTCGCAACACGCTGCGAGCCTGATCGCCGCGGCTCGTATCACGGCCCACACCTTGGCCCACGCCGTTGTTAGGCACGCGCAAAGCACATGCAAAGCTTCCTACTAAACTGTTTAATTATACGCATGCTGTGCTCGCCTTTTGCGACGCAAGGGAATTAACACCGCTTCCCCACGAGGAGAAACGCGGGCAACTTCAGTGCCGCCACGCCTCACAGCGACGCATCCTGCTCGCCCAGTCAAAACCCCTCGCGCTCCGCCCCACCAGACAGCGACACCTTCCACAGCTCAATGAGCCCAAGCACCGCCGATCTTTCTGTCCCGTCCGCCACGAGCGAAGCCTTCCACCACGCATACGCCACGAGCGAAGCCTTCCACAGCTCAATGAGCCCAAGCACCACCGATCTTTCTGTCCCGTCTGCCACGAGCGACGCCTTCCAAAGGTAAAACCCCTTATAAGACGCGGACTATTGCCGTACAATGCGCCTCATAAGAAAAAACTTATGGGAGGGGAAGCCCGTGGAGACATCCACCATCGTCACCTATGTTCGCGCCGTCGCACGCCTGAAGAGCGTCTCTGCTGCTGCCGAGGAGCTGGGCATCACGCAGCCAGCCCTCAGCGCGCGACTAAAGAAGCTCGAGGACCAGCTGGGAGCCCAGGTCTTTGACAGGAGCAGCAATCCCATCTCCCTTACCGAGGCAGGCGAGGCGTACCTGGCCACTCAGGAGCAGATTGACGTGCTGAACCATCAGCTGGCATGCCGCATCAGCGATATCAAGGAGCTGAAATGTGGATCTCTGGCCATCGGCGGCCCCGGGTTCTTTAACGCCACGGTGCTACCCGCCGCCATCGCCGCCTTCACCCAGCGCTATCCCGGCATCAGGACCCAGGTGGTCACCGACACCGTTCCTAACCTGACCAAAGCCGCAGCAAGCGGGGCTATCGACCTCTTCGTCACGCCTCTAGCGAACAAAAGCCTGGGCCTCACCTATCAGGAAATCCTCACCGAGAAGGTGTTTCTCTGCCTGTCCCCCAACGCGCCTCTGGTAACGGAGCTTCCCCCTATCGGCCCCGAAGGCTACGGGATTCTTGGCGAGGAAGACCTCAGGAAGCTGCAGCAACTGCCCTTTATCATGCTCAGCGAGACCCTGCAGATCGGCCGTATTGCTCGGCAGCTTCTGCAGGCCCACGACCTGACACCCGCACAGACCATCGAGGTCGATCAGACCATGACCGGCATGGCCTTGGCCCTGGCAGGAGCCGGCGTCTGCATGGTGGCGGAAAGCGCCCTGCGCGGCGGTATCTTCGAGAAACCCGCGCTGTACCTGGCCGACCCCCAGATCTGCACCCGTACGCTGTACCTGGCTCAGAAACGCGGTGCAGCGTCCCTGGCTTCCCAGGCGTTCATCGAGATTCTGCAGGAAACGCTGTAAGCGCAGGCTCCAAACAGAAACGGGGCCCAAAGCAAAGCCCGGAATGATTTGAAACAGGGCTCAAACAGAAACAGCCCCTCAGTGCAGAACTTTGGGAGAAAAAACGGGTCTCAAAACAGAAACGGGGCCTCAGTGCAGAACTTGGGAGAAAATTTTTTAGACAGTCTTTTAGACACCTAAAAAAACGACTGGATACAAGGCGTCAAACCCTCCTTCAAAACGAGGAAAATGTGCATGGAGACTCCCCGAAACACGTGCAAAAACGCAAAAGCGAGGGGAATCTGAGCGGCAGCACCCTTCGAGCGATGCAGGTTTTCTGCACTGAGGGGCCGTTTCCTCTCGGAGGGCCAGATTTCTTGAAATAGTTCTGCACTGAGTGCTCCTTTTTGCAAACCGGCCCGCGTCTGCATAGCCGACCCGCATCTGCATAGGCACCCGCGCCTGCATAGTTGCCCGCGTCTGCATAGGCACCCGCGCCTGCATAGTTGCCCGCTTCGTCACCCGCCCCACCCGAAGGCTCCATCCTGCAAGCCGCTCCACCTAAAACACTAAGCTCCTTACCCTAAACGGGGTTAGCGGGCAAACGCCTTATACCAAACTCTCCGAATAAAAAACGAGCGCCCAAACTGGGCGCTCGCCAGATTACGTATGCAGCGATAGCTGCATCACGCAGCTTATGTCATAGCGCTTACACCACGCCGCTTACGCGACAGCGCACATACGACATGCCTTTATGCCACGCTGAATGCCGGCCAGAAGGTCATGAGTGCGTAGCTCAGCAGCGTCATGGTGAGGATGATCACCACGGTGATCTTCCAACCTTCCTTCAGCATGTACTTCGGCGACAAGCCGTAGCCAACGGGGATTGCGCGAATAGACGTTGGCAACATGTAGGACAGGTTCACGCCGATAGAGGCGATGTAGATGTATGGGATGGGGTTCTCGCCCATGCCCTGCAGGATCGAGATGACGATGGGCATGGCCACTGCCGCCGTCGCCGTATTAGAGGTGACATCGGACATGAGCAGCGTGAAGGTGATGATGACGAACACCAGGAAGATGCCGCTCTCGAGGCCTGCGCCAGCCACCAGGTTTCCGATGTCCTGAGCTGCGCCGGAACCGTTAATGAGGGCACCAGCAGCAAGGCCGCCAGCAAAGATGAAGATGAGCTCCCACACGATCTTGCCCTGAACGGTCTTCCAGAGCATGAGGCGGCGACCATCCTGAGGACGGGTCAGCAGGAAGGTGGTGATGCCCGCGATGATGAAGACATAAGCGGGCTTCAGGCCGGGCAGTGCGTCGGCATAGAACTGACGGGTGAAGGCCAGAGCGGTGGCAACGACGAAGATGCCCAGAACCAGGGCCTCCTCGCGGCTCATCTTAGGCATGGCCTTGTACTGCTCGATGAAGAACTCCTTCGAACCACCCAGGTTCTCCTCCTTCTTCACGTCGCGAAGCATAAAGAAGCCGGTGATGAGGACCAGGGCGACCATGATAGGTGCGAAGCGGATGACCCAGTCGACGTACATGTACTCGGTGCCGGTGAGCTGCTGCAGGTAATCGACGGTAACCAGGTTCATGGCGCCGCCCAGAGGGGTTGCCAGACCGCCGACGCCTGCGCCGTATGCAATGTACAGCAGCAGCTTCGAACCGATACGGCTCTTGTCGATATCGCCCTCGCCCACGAACTTCAGCATCGAGACAGCGATAGGCGTGATGGTCGCGCACACCACGGCGTTAGGCAAGATGGAAGAAAGGGCCATGCTCAGCAGCATCCAGAACATCAGCTGGCTTCGGAGGCTCGAGCCGATGAGGCTCAGGAAGCGCGCAGCGATGCGCTTGTCGAGGCCGGTCTCCTCCCAGGAAACCGTCACGATAGAAGCTCCCAGCAACAGCATGATGGTTTCGGAAGAATAGTTTGCGATGACCGAGGACATATCGGTCATCTGGCACAGGGCGTTCACCGCAATGGGCAGCAAGCCCGTCACGGCGTAATCTACCGGGCCAGTCACCCACCAAAACGCCATCCAGGCCACGGTGCCGATAGCCATGCGGCTCTCGACAGTGGTGAAGGCGCTCTCAGGAAGGGCGATGGTGCACAGCGCGAACAGCGCTGGGCCAATGATGAGGTAGGCAAAGCGTTTGGTGTCTCCCACAATCACTCCATCCATTCAAAGTTATACATACATAAGCAAAAACAAATAGCCGCAAAAGTGTACACCTATGCCCGCGACAAACAAGGGCTAAAACCAGAGAGAGGGCCATTTGGCCCTCTCGTGATGAACTATAGGGAAGTTGTCGCTGTGGCAGAGTAGTCACCCGCGATACAAGCGAAACTCGAG
>JAQXVU010000009.1 GCA_029225085.1 Eggerthellales bacterium
CATCTGGGAAGATCGTCCCGCCCTCGATCGACGAGGGCTGGGGGCGACTTTCTCTGCATATGACCTCCGGGATCCCGCTCTCCCGAGGTTTTGGACGGATTCCCCGGTAAATGACCTGCGGCAAAGGGCCCCTTCCGACGCCATGTGAAGAGGGGGACTGAGCTAATGCCCGTTCGAGGCGGAAATGAGGCGCGATTCCGACGAAAGCGCGCCGCCGACCATGCTCCACCCCTCCCGGACGAGGTCGCCCGAGGCATCCATGGGTCATTTACCGGGGAATCCGGCAGCGGAGCCCGATTCAGAGCGATCGGGAGGTCATTTACCGGGAAAGTCGCCCTGGGCAGATGCGGGGAGCGCTTCGCCACCGCCCTGGCAGGCGCTGGGGGCCCTCAGCGGGCGGGCGCATGAGGGATTTTCGGCGGGTCTCCGCGCAGGCGACGCGGTCAGGGCGTCGGGGGGACCGATCCTGGCCTTCGCAGAGCAAAGCGGGTGCGGCCAGGACTCGGTTCCCCCGACGACCCCACAACGGGTGGCGGCATCGCGCGAGACTTCGGCCCCAGCGGGGTGGCGGCATCGCGCGAGCGCCCTCAGTGTTCCAGCGTCACCTTCCACATAGCGGGCAGGTTCCTGGCCTTTTTCCTATAGGGTATCTATGTAAAACAACGCGGGATTAGCGGGCAGGGCCGAAGGTTCACTATAATAGCAACGCGAAAAATACGCGCATGGGGCGCTATGGTGAAGGGAAGCACCTGCGCTCGCGCTTAACTTGTGGCGACGCATTCCGTATTGTGAAATTTCGCATTGTGGGAGCGTCGCTGTAGATAGGAGAGGGGAGACAGCCCATGGCGGAGGAAGTCATCATCGCCCGGGAAAGCAAGAATCTCACGGGAACCGTGCAGGTTTCCGGTGCGAAGAATTCCGCGCTGAAGCTCATTGCCGCCGCGATTCTGGGCCAGGGCCCCTCTACCATCCATAACGTTCCTCTCATTTCCGATATCGACATCATGTCCCAGGTGGTCGAGTGCCTGGGTGCCAAGGTGCAGCGCCAGGGTCACACCCTGCAGGTAGACACCACCGGCGTGCAGGACGGCGAGGCTCCCTACGAGCTGGTCTCGAAGATGCGCGCCAGCATTTCCGTGCTTGGTCCTATGGTGGGTCGTTTCGGTCATGCTCGCGTGGCCATGCCCGGCGGCTGCCAGATTGGCGCCCGCAAGATCGATATGCACCTGGTGGGTATGTCCCAGCTGGGCGTTTCCTTCCAGATGGACCACGGCTTCCTGGAGGCTTCCTGCCCTGAGGGACTGCACGGCGCTCAGATTTATCTGGAATTCGCCAGTGTTGGCGCAACGGAGAACACCATGATGGCTGCGGTGGTCGCCAAGGGCCATACCACTATCGAGAACGCAGCTCGCGAGCCTGAGATCGTCGACCTGGCCAACATGCTGAACGCCATGGGCTGTAAGGTGTCCGGTGCGGGCAACTCTACCATCGAGATTGAGGGCGTGCCCCTCGAGAGCCTGCACCCCTGCGAGCATCGCACGGTGGGCGATCGCATCGAGGCCGGAACCTTCCTGGTGGGCGGCGCGCTTATGGGCGGCCCTCTGACGGTGACGGGCATCGACCCCTCTTTCCTGCGCATGGCCACCATGAAGCTGCAGGCCATGGGCTGCGACGTGCAGCTGGGCGCGGACTCCATCACGGTTTCCCGCACACGTCCTCTGCAGGCAACCGACATTCAGACCTTGCCTCACCCTGGTTTCCCCACGGACTTGCAGGCCCAGTTCATGCTGCTTGCCGCCGTGGCTGAGGGAACTTCGCGCATCACCGAGAACGTTTTCGAGAACCGCTTCATGTTCGCTGCCGAGCTCATGCGCATGGGCGCAACCATTTACATCGAGGATCACCATGCCCTGGTAGAGGGCGTCGATCATCTGGAAGGTGCCCCTGTTGAGTCTACGGATCTGCGCGGCGGTGCCGCACTGGTGCTGGCCGGTCTTGCCGCTGAGGGCGAGACCGTGATTCGCGCGATTCATCACATCGATCGCGGCTACGAGGATTACGTGGGTAAGTTGGAAGCTCTTGGCGCAAACGTTGAGCGAAGGGTCATCGGATAGGCCATGCCCGTAAATCGTAGGAAGGGCTCTTCAGGCGGGAGCCAGGACTATCACTCCTCCCATATCGATCATGTTGGAATGTCCTCTGGCGGGGCTCGGCGCAGTGTGCCTCCTGCTGGTCAACCTACCCATCGAACCGCAGGGTCTCATTCTGCGGGAAACGTTGGCGGCATGAGGCCTGCTGGTCTCGATGGCTCGCAGCGTTCTGCGGCAGGCCGCTCGACGAATGGACGCCCTGCTGGTGCCAATGTCCAGCGCACTTCCGGTGCGCGCCCCGTCGGCGCCAATGCCCAGCGCACTTCCGGTGTACGCCCTGCAGGTAGCGCGCCGCGTTCTACGGTTCCGTATTCCGATGCTTCTCGCCCTGCGGGCTCGCGCCCAGCGACCCCGAATGGTGCTCGCTCGGCAGGCGGGCGGGGCGCAGCTAGCACAAGCGGACGCGGTGCTTCCAACGCAGGCGAACGCGGCGCGGCCCCGAATGGTGCTCGCTCTGCGGGCGGAAACGGCGCTCGTCCTTCCAAC